>JBPEXU010000437.1:0-3184 GCA_052031225.1 Marinobacter sp.
TCCAGGCGTTTGCGGTCGGCCTCCAGTTCCTCGCGCTCGCTGCGCCGGTGTTGGATGTCGGCGTTCAGGGCGGCCAGGGTCTGGGCACGCTGGCGCCGGCTGTCGTCGAGTTTTTTCTGCCGTTTGGCCAGTTCCTTTTCGGTGCTGGCCAGCTCCACCCGGGCGTTCATGACCTGGGCCTGGGTCTGTTTCAGGTTCTGCAGGCTTTGATTGAAGGCTTCCAGGCGCGCCACGGTGTTGCGGCTCAGGTATTCGTAGTAGGTCATGGTCCGGGCGATGCGGTCCGGATCGATCTCGTTCAGCAGCACTTTCACCGCCGGTGCGTCGCCCTCCATCCAGGCCGAGCGGATCTGCTGCTTCAGGCTCTCGCGCTGACGATTCAGGCTGGCGGTCAGCTCCCGTTCCTGCTGTTCCAGCTCTTTCAGGCGTTGCAGCTGCTGTTTCGCCCGGCGGCGCAGATCACGGCGTTCCCGGGTCAGCTGGCTGATGCGTTTTTCGGTGTTGGCGAGCTGGCGCTCGAGATCGGAGCGGTCTTCTTCGGCGTCTTCCAGCCAGTCGTCGATGTCTTCGATGCGCTCCTTGAGGGCCTCGATCTGAGCCGGTGTGACGTCCTGCTGAGCGGCCGCCGCCGTCGCCCCCAGCGCAAGGCTGAGGGCGAGTGCCGGAAGTGCGGGCAGTTTCAAGGCCGGAAAAACGGGGTTAGTCCAGCTCAACCAGGCTGTGCCCGGTCATCTCGGCGGGCGGTTCCAGCCCCATCAGGGTGAGCAGGGACGGCGCCACATCGCTCAGCGCGCCGTCATCCTTGAGCCGGACCTTGCGCTGGCCGGTGTAGACCAGCGGCACCGGCCCCAGGGTGTGTGCGGTGTGGGCCTGACCGGAGTTGGGATCGACCATCTGTTCGCAGTTGCCATGGTCGGCGGTGATCAGGGCTTCGCCGCCCACCTCGTCCAGCGCTTCGACCACCCGCTGCACGCACCGATCGAGACATTCGGCGGCCTTGATGGCGGCGTCCAGCTTGCCGGTGTGGCCGACCATGTCGCCGTTGGCGTAGTTGCACACCACCAGGTCGTACTTGCCGCTCTTGATGGCCTCCACCAGTTTGTCGGTCACTTCCGGCGCGCTCATTTCCGGTTTCTGGTCGTAGGTGGCCACCTGCGGCGAGGGCACCAGAATACGCTCTTCGCCGTCAAACGGTGTTTCCAGGCCACCGTTGAAGAAGAAGGTGACGTGGGCGTATTTCTCGGTTTCGGCGATGCGCAGTTGGGTTTTACCCAGCTTGGCCATGTATTCGCCCAGGCCGTTGGTGAGCTGCTCGGGCGGATAGGCGCAGGAGGTTTTGATGTCGGCGGCGTACTCGGTCAGCATCACGAAGTCGGCCAGCTCCGGGTGCTTGCGGCGGTCAAACCCGTCCAGTGTCGGCTCGACGAACGCCCGGGTCATTTCCCGGGCACGGTCGGCCCGGAAGTTCATGAACAGCACGGTGTCGCCGTCGTTGATGGTGCCTTCCGGCTCGCCCGGTTGGTGGATGTGGGTCGGCTTGACGAACTCGTCGTTCTCGCCCCGTTCGTAGGCCTGTTCCAGTGCGGCCAGCGGATCGGCCGCGGTGAACTCGGCCTCGCCCAGGGTCATCGCGTTGTAGGCCGCTTCGATGCGGTCCCAGCGATTGTCCCGGTCCATGGCGTAGTAGCGGCCCACGATGGTGACGATGCGGCCGACGCCGAGGCTCTTGAGTTTGGCGGCGGCTTTCTCCAGCGACGGTTTGGCACTGCGCGGCGGCATGTCGCGGCCGTCCAGGAAGGCGTGCAGGTACACTTCCTTGGCGCCGCGGCGGGCGGCCAGCTCGGCCGCCGCCAGAATGTGATTCTCGTGGCTGTGCACGCCCCCGGGCGACAGCAGCCCCATTAGGTGGACCGCCCGGCCGCTGGCGACCGCTTTGTCGATCGCGGCACACAGCACCGGGTTGTCGTTGAAGCTGCCGTCTTCCAGATCTTTGTCGATCCGGGTCAGGCTCTGATAGACGACCCGTCCCGCGCCCAGATTCATGTGGCCGACCTCTGAGTTGCCCATCTGACCCTGGGGCAGCCCCACGAACATGCCGGAGGTGTTGATCAGGGTTTTCGGCTGAGTGGCCCAGAGCTTGTCCCAGAACGGGGTGTTGGCGTTGCTGATGGCATTGTCGTCGGCCGGGTCGCGGTGGCCCCAGCCATCCAGAATGATCAGTGCAGTCGGCTTGCGAGTCGCGGTCATTGTCTAGTCCGGAAGCAAAGTGTGATTAGGGTTGCTAAAGCGAAAAAGGAATCTGCGCATTTTCGCATTTTCAGCGCCCCGGAGTCACCTTCTGTACCGGCAGGAGGGTGTGTATAATCCCGCCAAACTTATTGTCAGGGTAGTTTCATGGACCGCTTGTTCGAATTTGTTGTCAATCACTACATTCTGGTGTCACTGTTCGTGGCTTTCCTGGTGGCGATCCTGGTGCTGGAGTCCCGTCGGGGCGGTGCCAAGCTGTCGGCCCAGCAGGCGGTCATCCGGCTCAACCGGGACGAGGCGATCGTGCTGGATATCCGCGATCGCAAGGAGTTCAACGAGGGGCGCATCACCGGGTCTGTGAACATTCCCCTGAGCAGTCTGAAGAGCCGGATTGCCGAACTCAATAAATACAAGGACAAGCAAATCATTGTCGCCGACAAGATGGGGCAGCATTCGGCCATGGCGGTGAAGCAGCTGAACGCCGAGGGCTTTGGCAACGTGTTTCGTCTGAACGGCGGCATTGCCGACTGGAAAGCCAGCAATCTGCCGCTGGTGAAAAAGTAACCGCTCGCAGGCCTTGATATCGCGCCCGTTCTGCCGCACTGTTTCACATTAAGCCGGGGCCAGCAGGCGCTACACTGTGCCGGCAAATGACAACAACGGGCGCTTGCCCACGAATGAGAACGAAAAGGACTGAACATGGCTGAGAATCAGCAAGCCGCAGGCAACGAAAACCAGAATCAACCCCAGTTTGCCCTTCAGCGCATCTACGTGAAGGACCTGTCCTTCGAATCGCCGAATTCGCCCCTGGTGTTCCAGGAGCAGTGGAAGCCGCAGGTGAATCTGGACCTGAACACCTCGCACAACAACCTCAGCGACAACCAGTACGAAGTGGTGCTGTCCCTGACCGTCACCGCCAAGATTGGCGAGAAGGTGG
>JBPEXU010000438.1:0-2990 GCA_052031225.1 Marinobacter sp.
ACACTGCCCCGGCCCTCGGGGCCAAGCACCCCGATACCATGGGCGTCGTCGACAACCAGCAGAGCGTCGTGATGGCGGCAGAGCCGGGCCAGTTCGCGCAGTGGCGCGACATCGCCATCCATACTGAACACACCGTCGGTGACCACCAGCTTGTGGCCGGAGGTGTCCGCCAACATGGCGTCCAACGCCGCCACATCGCCGTGGGGGTAGCGACGAATGCGGGCACGACTGAGAACGCAGCCGTCAATGATCGACGCGTGATTGAGACGGTCGGAAAAAATGGTGTCGCCACGACCGGCGAGGGCGGAAATCACGCCGAGATTCGCCATGTAACCGGTCGAAAAAAACAGCGCGGACTGCCGGCGGGTAAAGTCTGCCAGCCGCTGTTCCAGGCGATGGTGCGCGTCGTGATGGCCACACACCAAGTGGGAAGCGGCGCCGCCAAGACCGGTTTCCGGCAATGCCTGCCGTAAGGCTTCGGTCGGCTCCGGATGGCTGGCCAGCCCAAGGTAATCGTTACTGCAAAACGACAACAGCGGGCGACCATCGGCGGTCAGCGCCGGCTGCTGCGGTCCCGATACCAGGCGTCTGGACCGGTACAGGCCGGCCCGCTTGCGCTCGTCGATTTCCCGGGCGAAGTCCCGCATTGGCGTTTCAGGCTCCCGCTCTCGGTACTCAGGCCGATTCCCGGGTCGCGTCGTAGAACAGGTGCCGGGTCGCCTCGTACTCCACGGCGTCTGCAATGGCCTCCACTTCCTGCTCTTCGGTCGCACACTGCTGACGCTGCTCAGGACGAATACCCAAACGACGGAACAGCGCCATGTCTGCATCGGCTTCCGGGTTGGCCGTGGTCAGCAGCTTTTCGCCGTAGAAAATGGAGTTGGCGCCGGCCAGGAAGCACAACGCCTGCATCTGCTCATTCATCTGCTCCCGACCCGCGGACAGGCGGACATGCGACGCCGGCATCATAATCCGGGCGACCGCAATGATGCGGATGAAGTCGAAGGGATCCATATCCTCCACGTTCTCAAGAGGCGTCCCCTGAACCTTAACCAGCATGTTGACCGGAACGCTCTCCGGGTGTTGCGGCAGGTTGGCCAACTGCACCAGCAGACCGACCCGGTCGTCCTCATCCTCGCCCATCCCCATGATGCCGCCACAGCACACCTTCATGCCCGCCTTGCGCACATTGTCGAGGGTGTCCAGGCGATCCTGATAGGTGCGGGTGGTGATGATGTGGTTGTAGAACTTCTCGGAGGTGTCCAGGTTGTGGTTGTAATAGTCCAGCCCGGCGTCCGCCAGCGCCGCGGCCTGCTCTGCATCCAGCATGCCGAGGGTCATACAGGTTTCCAGCCCGAGCGACTTCACCTGCCGGATCATCTCGAGCACGTACGGCATGTCCTTTTTGGACGGGCTGCGCCAGGCGGCGCCCATGCAGAAGCGGGATGCGCCCTTTTCCCGGGCAGCGCGGGCTTCGGCCACCACTTTTTCGATTTCCAGCAGCTTTTCCTTTTCCAACCCGGTGTTGTAGTGGCCGCTCTGGGGGCAGTATTTACAGTCCTCCGGGCAGGCGCCGGTCTTGATCGACAACAGCGTACTGACCTGAACCTCGTTCGGGTCAAAAAACTGCCGGTGCACACTCTGGGCTCTGAACAGCAGATCGTTGAAGGGCAATTCGAACAAGGCACGGGCTTCCTGGAGGGTCCAGTCGTGCCGAATCTCGGTAGCGGTCATGGGAGCGTCCTGTTAACCTTTCCCGGTCTCGGGGTTTACGGATGAATGAGATGATAAAGGGACAGGGACCACTGTCAACCATAATGGCACTAATGGTTGACAGCCGGCGCACCGCCGGCCACTGCGTCGGCTGTCTGGCAAGCGCGGCCAGTCACGGCCTGTGCGCGGCCTGTCGAGCGGATCTGCCCCGCAACCGGCAGGCCTGCGCAACCTGCGGTCTGCCGCTGCCGGGCGCCGCCGGGGGCTATGTCTGCGGCGAGTGCCAGAAATCGCCACCGGCGTTTGATCACGCCTTGATCCCCTGGCGCTACCAATACCCGGTCGACACCATGATCGGTCGCTATAAGTACCGGCATCAGCGACAATTCGCCCGCCCCCTGGTGCACGACTTTGTCCGCTTCGCCGAGCAGGCGCTGGCGGAATCGGCAATGCCGCGCCCGGAGGTACTGGTGCCCGCACCGATGCATCCGGCGCGCCGGCGTCGACGGGGCTTCAATCAGGCCGCCGACATTGCCGAACATCTGGGCCGCCACCTGGGGATTCCGGTGGATCACCACCTGATTGCCCGCACCCGGACAGTGGTGCCTCAGAGCGGACTGAACCGAGCCCAGCGGCAGGCCAATCTGAGCGGTCTGTTCCGGGTGCTGAAGGAACCCCCGGCCAGCCTCGCGCTGGTGGACGATGTGGTGACCACCGGCGCTACGGCACGGGCGTTGGCCAGCGAGCTTCAAAAGGCGGGCGCCCAGTCCATCGGCCTCTGGGCCCTGGCCCGTACCCCCGGCCAGCCTATCTGAGGTGGCCGCCGGGAGCGCTTGAGCCAGTCTGGGGAAAGTGCCGCTAGAAAGCACTCAAGCCGGTAACAGCTGATCCCGGACCAGCCGTCCGATGGCCAGACAGGAGGTCAGCCCCGGCGACTCGATACCGAACAGATTCACCAGCCCCGGCACACCGTGGATTTCCGGGCCGTCGATCCGGAAATCGAAGAAACCACCGTCCGGACCGGACAGTTTAGGCCGGATGCCCGCGTAGGCCGGCTGCAACCGGCTCGGGTCCAGCGCTGGCCACCAACGTCGAATGCCCTCGGCAAAACGAATCGCCCGGGCGGGATCCACGGTGTAATCCTCTTCCTCAATCCATTCGACATCCGGCCCGAAACGCGCCTGCCCCGCCAGATCCAGAGTCAGATGCACGCCCAGGCCGCCCGGTTCGGGCACCGGGTAAATCAGCGAGTCGAACGGGTGAGCGCCGCTGTAGCT
>JBPEXU010000439.1:0-8105 GCA_052031225.1 Marinobacter sp.
TGCGCCTGCTGCCAGTGGTCGAGCAGCGCCTGCTTCTGCCCGGCCCGGTCCAGCTGCCAGAGGCCCAGGCCAATCAACACCGGCAGGAACAAGCCACTGAACAGCATCAGTCGCCAATCGAAACGCCACCTTCGGGTAAAAACCTGCGGATCAGCCATGCTTTGCTATAGTGACCAGAGTGCCCGTGGCCGGCACACGCCCCGCCAGGGCCCAGCCACCTACCGCAGGAGCGCCCATGCTCAAGGCCGTCATCGTTGTCCTGTTGCTTGCCGTGATCGCCAGCCTGTTCAGCGGGCTGTTCTTCCTGATCAAAGACGGCGGTAAAACCAATCGGGTGGTGAACTCGCTCGCGCTTCGGGTTTCGCTCAGCATACTGCTCCTGGCGGTGGTTCTGATTGCGCTGTGGCAGGGCGCCCTGACACTGAATCCGACGCCCTGACCCCAAATCAGAGGATGTAGACAAAGACGAACAGCCCCAGCCAGACCACATCGACAAAGTGCCAGTACCAAGCCGCCGCTTCGAAACCGAAGTGCTGATCGGCGGTGAAGTGCCCCTTATAGACGCGAATCAGCATGATGGTGAGCATCAGCGTGCCCAGCATCACGTGCGCACCATGGAAACCAGTGAGCATAAAGAAGGTGCTGCCGTAGATACCCGAGGCCAGGGTGAGATCCAGATCCCGATAGGCGTGCACATACTCCTCCGCCTGCAGCGCCAGGAAGCCGACGGCGAGCAGAATGGTGGCGATCATCCAGATCTTGACCTTCTGACGATTGCCCGCCTTCAGGGCATGGTGGGCAACGGTAATGGTGAACGATGAAGTCACCAGCAAAATGGTGTTGATCAGCGGCAATCCCCAAGGTCCGATGACTTCCTTCGGCCCGGGGTAAAGCTCCGGATCCGGGTTCTGCAACAGCGGCCAGGAGGCCTGGAATCCTTCCCACAGCATGGCGGTGGTGCCCTTATCGCCCTCGCCGCCGAGCCAGGGCACGGCAAACACCCGGACATAGAACAAGGCGCCGAAAAAGGCCGCGAAAAACATCACTTCCGAAAAGATGAACCAGCTCATGCCCCAGCGGAACGAGCGGTCCATCTGGTCACTGTAGAGCCCGGCCCGGCTTTCCCGGATGACGTTGCCGAACCAGCCAAACAGCATGTAGGCCATGATGACCGAGCCAATGAGGAACAGCACCCAGGACCCGGTGGTACTCTCGCCCTGCTTGCCATTGACCATGATCGATGCCAGGCCAAACAGGGTGACGCCCAGGCCGACGGTCGCCACGATGGGCCATTTGCTCTGTTCCGGAACGTAGTAGGTCTGGTTTTGCGCCATGACTGTCTCCGATGGCTTAGCCGTTGTCGTTTGTTGTTGTGGTGTGGTCCGACACCGCCGGCGTCTGGCCCTGATCGTACAACGTGTAGGACAGGGTCAGCTTGGTGATGTGCTCGGGCAGTTCGGGATCGACAATGAACACCAGGGGCATTTCGGTGCTTTCACCGGCCTCCAGGGGTTGCTGGTTGAAACAGAAACACTCGGTTTTGTGGAAATAGAGGGTGCCCTCGGACGGCGACAGACTGGGCACCGCCTGGGCCACCATGGCCTGACCGGTGGTATTGCGGGCGTAAAAGGCGACGGTGGTGGCCTCGCCGGGATGCACGGTGATCGACCGGGTCACCGGCCGGAAGGTCCAGGGCATACCCGGGCCGTTCTGAGCCAGGAACTGCACGGTGACCGAGCGGGACTCATCGACCACCGTCGTCGCCGCGTCCGCCTCGTAGCGGCCCCCGGTTTTGCCGTTGATGCCGGTGAGTTCACAGAACACGTCGTACAAAGGCACCAGCGCAAAGCCGAAGGCAAACATGCCCACCACACCGGCCAGACACCAGCCGACAACCCGACGGTTGCCGGCGGCGGTGCGGGGCTCAGAAGCGCGGGGAGCTGCCATCGCGACCTCGGCTTACCGGACTTCCGGTGGCGTTGCGAAGGTGTGATAGGGGGCCGGCGAGGGCACCGTCCACTCCAGGCCCTCGGCGCCATCCCAGGGCTTGGCCGGGGCTTTCTTCCCCCCCCGGACACATTTCACCACGATCAGCAGGAACAGCAGCTGGGTGGCGCCGAACATGAACGCGCCGATGCTGGACACCATGTTGAAGTCGGCGAATTGCAGCGCGTAGTCCGGAATCCGCCGTGGCATCCCCGCCAGCCCGAGGAAATGCATCGGGAAGAACGCCAGATTCATGCCGATAAACGACAGCCAGAAGTGGGTCTTGGCCAGGGTCTCGTCGTACATGTGGCCGGTCCACTTGGGCAGCCAGAAATAAGCCGACGCGAAGATGCCGAAGATGGCACCGGGCACCAGCACGTAATGGAAATGGGCGACCACGAAATAGGTGTCGTGGTACTGGAAGTCCGCCGGCGCGATGGCCAGCATCAGGCCGGAGAAGCCACCGATGGTAAACAGGATCACGAACGCAACCGCAAACAGCATCGGTGCCTCGAAGCTGAGCGACCCCCGGAACATGGTGGCCACCCAGTTAAACACCTTCACCCCGGTGGGCACCGCAATCAGCATGGTGGCGTACATGAAGAACAGCTGGCCCGCCAGCGGCACCCCGACGGTGAACATATGGTGCGCCCAGACAACGAACGACAACAGGGCGATGGCACCGACGGCGTAAACCATGGAGGCGTAGCCGAACAGCGGTTTGCGGGAGAACGCGGGAATGATGTGCGACACCGCGCCGAACGCGGGCAGGATCATGATGTACACCTCCGGGTGCCCGAAGAACCAGAACACGTGCTGGAACAGCACCGGATCACCGCCGCCGGAGGCGTCAAAGAAGCTGGTGCCGAAGTTGATGTCCATCAGCATCATGGTCACCACACCCGCCAGCACCGGCATGACGGCAATCAGCAGGAAGGCGGTAATCAGCCAGGTCCAGACGAACAGAGGCATTTTCATCAGGGTCATGCCCGGCGCCCGCAGGTTGAGGATGGTGGCAATCACGTTGATCGCGCCCATGATCGAGGAAATACCCATGATATGGACGGCAAAAATAAAGAAGGTGGTGCTCGGCGGCCCGTAGGTCGTCGACAAGGGTGCGTAGAAGGTCCAGCCAAAGTTGGGCGCACCGCCCTCCATGAACAGGGTCGACACCAGAATCAGGAAGGCGCAGGGCAGCAGCCAGAAACTCCAGTTGTTCATCCGAGGCAAGGCCATGTCGGGGGCGCCGATCATCAACGGCAGCATCCAGTTGGCCAGGCCGACAAAGGCCGGCATGACCGCGCCGAACACCATGATCAGGCCGTGCATGGTGGTCATCTGGTTGAAGAACTCCGGCTCGACAATCTGCAGCCCGGGCTGGAACAGTTCGGCCCGGATCACCATCGCCATGGCCCCGCCGAGCAGGAACATGGCGAAGCTGAACACCAGGTACATGGTGCCGATGTCTTTGTGGTTGGTGGTCAGCAGCCAGCGGCTGATGCCTTTGGCCGGGCCGTGATGATGCTCCTGGGCGTGGGTATCTGCGACCGCACTCATGAAAACCCCCGTTTACCGCCGTTTGTTGTGGCTGGTGATCGTTGTTATCTGGCGTTGACGACTATTGGTTCTTGTAGTCAAAAATTTCCTTGGGTGTGACCATCTCGCCGGTGTTGTTACCCCAGGCGTTGCGCTCGTAGGTAATCACCGCGGCCAGGTCCACTTCGCTCAGCTGGTTGCCGAACGCCTGCATGGCGGTGCCGGCCACGCCGTTCACCACGATGTCGATGTGCGCCTGCATGTCCTCGGTCACCACCGGGCTGCCCCGAAGCGCCGGGAACGTAGGCGGCACCCCGCTGCCATCGGCCTGGTGACAGGCGGCGCAGGCGGTGGCGTAGGCTTTCTCGCCCCGGGCCATCAGTTCTTCCAGGGTCCAGTCCTTCTCGGTCAGCTCACGCTCACGGGCTGCGGCGTCCTTCTGCTCCGAGACCCAGGCCAGGTATTCGTCTTCCGGTACCGCCTTGACCACCACCGGCATGAAGCCATGATCCTTGCCGCACAGCTCGGTACACTGGCCGCGGTAGATGCCGGGCTCGTCCACCCGGGTCCAGGTTTCATTGATGAAGCCGGGAATGGCGTCCTTCTTGACGCCAAACTCCGGCACCCACCAGGAGTGGATGACGTCGTTGGCGGTCAGCAGAAAGCGCACTTTCTTGCCGACCGGAATCACCAGCGGGTTGTCCACCTCCAGCAGGTAGTGTTCGCCCTTGGCCTGCAGGTTGTTGATCTGATCGCGGGGGGTGGACAGGTTGGAGAAGTAGCCGAAATCTTCGTTGATGTATTCGTACTGCCACTTCCACTGGTAGCCGGTGATCTTGATGTCCACCTCCGATTCCGAGGTGTCGTACATGTCGATCAGGGTGGCGGTGGCGGGAATCGCCATGATCACCAGAATGATGAACGGTATGATGGTCCAGAGAATCTCCACCAGGGTGTTTTCGTGGAAATTGGCCGGCTTGTGGCCCTGAGATTTCCGGTGGGCGAAAATGGACCAGAACATGACCCCGAATACCACGACCCCGATGGCGACGCAGATCCACAGAATGGTCATGTGAAGGCTGAAGATATCGTTACTGGTGCCGGTTACCCCGGGCGTCATGTTCACCGTCCAGTCCGCCAGGGACAACGTCGGGAACATCAGACCACCGAACAGGGCACCTGCCCGCTGAGCGTGCACGCGCATACTGTGTCTCCACAGAGTGTTATTCTTGTCGGTTTTGCGTTAACCCCCTGATTTGGCAGCGCTCGCATTTCGCCGGCCAGGGATCAGGGTGGAAGCCTGCTTACGGATACTTCGAATTCGAGTATAGACACAGATCAAGAAAAGGCTAAAAAATCGCCTAAATCCAAACCTGCTAACCAGAGATTTTTAAGAATCAAAGAGAATATGACATTACGCCTGCCAGCCATTGACCGCCGGCTCTGGGCACTGGCCTGGCCGATGATGCTGACCAATCTCACGGTGCCGCTGCTGGGGCTGGTCGATACCGCGGTACTCGGCCATCTCGACAGCCCCCGCTATCTGGGCGCGGTCGCCGTCGGCGCCAACCTGTTCAGCATCCTGTACTGGACCTTCGGTTTTATGCGCATGGGCACCACCGGGCTGGCGGCCCAGGCCTGGGGCAAGCGGGACCCCTTCGCCCAGGTCGCCCTGCTACTGCGGTCGGTGCTGCTGGCGGTGACGATCGGACTGCTGCTGATCCTGTGTCACTCGCCGCTGATCGCCTTGGGCCTGAACCTGATGAATCCGAGCCCGGAGGTGGCCGGTCTGGCTGCCGAGTACGCCGCCATCCGGATCTGGAGCGCGCCGGCGGTGCTGTGCCAGTACACCCTGGTCGGCTGGCTGATTGGCACCCAGTTCCCGCGCGGTCCGATGGTGATGCTGATCGTCGCCAACGGCCTGAACATTGTGCTGGATGTGCTCTTTGTCACCGTGCTGGGCTGGAACAGTCGCGGCGTCGCGCTCGCCACCGTGATCGCCGAATACGGCGCCGCAGCCCTGGGCTTTGCCATCGTGCTGAGGCGACTGCCGGAGGGTCAGCGCCTGACCCGGGCGCTGTTCGGCCGGCTGGCCGACTACCTGACGATTCTCCGGGTCAATCGCTACATCATGGTCCGCACCATCGCGCTGTTGCTGGTGCTGGCCTTTTTTACCGCCCAGGGTGCGCGCCAGGGCGACACCATTCTGGCCGCCAATGCGGTGCTGCTGACCTTTCTGCTGGTGATTTCCAACGCCCTCGATGGCTTCGCCAACGCCGCCGAGGCACTGATCGGCGAGGCGGTGGGCCGGGGCAGCCGGCACCGGTTCCGCGCGGTGTTTCGCACTGCCCTGCGCTGGTCGCTGTGGGGGGCACTGCTGCTGACCGTGGCGTTTGTGCTCGGCGGCGAGCTGCTGATCGCCGCGCTCACCGGCATCGAATCGGTGCGGACAACCGCGGCACTCTACCTGCCCTGGCTCTGGCTACTGCCGATGACCGCGGTCTGGGGCTTTCTGCTGGACGGCGTATTTATCGGCGCCACCCGAACCCGGGACATGCAGAACACCATGCTGTTCTCCGCACTCGCGGTCTTTCTGCCGGCTTGGTGGCTGACCACCGGCTGGGGCAACCATGGTCTCTGGTTCTCACTGCTGATGCTGATGTTGGCACGGGCGCTCAGCATGGGCTGGCTGTGCTGGCGTCATACCCGTCATGGGCGCTGGTTCACAAACCCATAACGGAATTTCAATTTGTCACAAAACACCCGTGCATTTCCCGCGGCCTGGCCGGCAAGGCGAAAAATACCGGCTACACTAGTCAGAAACGGCAGGCCCGCCGCGACCGCCAGCCGCCCACGCCTGCCCCCGTTGACCATACACGAACCGCAGGAGGCGCCTTGCGACCTCAATTCGTACCCACACCGGCCGCTCCTGAAATGACACCCAAGGCTGTCCTCGAAATCATTGATGAAGCACGTCGCAAGGAAGCACGGTCAGGCGCCTTTCTGCAGCAGATGCGGGAGCGGGCGGCACGGCTGCCTTCGTCTATCGTGGTGGAAGGCTATCAGCCGGCCACCAGTCTGTTTCAGTTCGCCATCGAATACATCGAAATGGCGCCGCGCCTGATCGAGTGCGTCGATGCCTGCGCCCGGGAAGCCGGCACCGCCGAGCTGTTCGAACCGTTCATCGCCGCCGCCACCCGGTTCTTTACCCAGCCGTCGGTGCTGCTGGTGCGGTACGACGGACTGGACGGTTTGCTCATTCGCGCCTACCTGTGCCACCGGCTGATGGAAGAAATGTACGAAAACAACCGCTCGACCCGGGCCAGTGATCTGGTCGATATCGAGGCCACCCGGGCCAATCTGCTGGCCCACCAGCTGATCGGCGAGCCCTTTGCCAACGAGCTGGACGATGCCATCATGGTGACCGTGTTGCAGATCGCCGGCACCCCGGACTACTACGAGCTCGATCTCGACCCGTTTGTGGAGCAGGTCAACCACGCCGCCTGGAACTGGATGCGGCAGTACTGGGAAAACCTGCTGATCCGCAACCACATCCGATTTTCCCTGGGCTCCGGTCTGACCTGACAAGTGGGATGTAATGAACACAAGACGAATCGCCTGCCTGCTGTTTCTGGCGACAACATCGGTCGGTCACACCGCAGAACTCACCCTGCAAGTCCGGGATGCCAACGGCCCGGTCGCCGATGCGGTGGTCGCACTGACCGCCCCCGAAGCGGTTGCACCGGTAAGCACCGAAATTTACCAGAAAGACCGCCAGTTTCACCCGAAGGTGCTGATCGTGCCGGTCGGCTCAACCGTGGATTTCCCCAACCGGGACAACACCCAGCATCATGTGTATTCTTTTTCTCCGGCTAAAACTTTCGACATCGAGCTTTACACCGGCCGACCGGCGCAACCGGTGCTGTTCGACCAGGCCGGCGTAGTCGAACTGGGCTGCAACATCCACGACCACATGCAGGGCTTTGTCATTGTGACCCACACCGCCGACATCGGTCAGACCGACGCTAACGGTCGGGTCACGCTGACCCCCGAACCGGACGACCTGTCCGGTGACCGCATTGACGTCACGGTCTGGCACCCGCGCCTGCCGGACGCCACCGAGGCGTTGAGACGCACCCTGCCACTCGACAATCCGCCCCCGATCACCCTGGAACTGCTGCCGGAACCGGCCACGGACGAGGCGCTGCACCGACTGCAACAACGGTTTCTGGAGTTGTGATAATGGGGGCCGCACGTCTGGGCTTTCGTGGCCGGCTGATCGCCGCCATGATCGCGCTGGTCACCCTGGTCAGCGTGGTGATCGGTGCGCTGCTGATGGTCTACCTGTTTGAGGACGAGAAAAACCGGGCCCTGGAACAACTGACCATCAGTGAACGGCTGACCGAAGAAATCCTGCAACGCCGGACCGCGTTGGAGCTGTCCCGCCTGAACGTCATCGTCCAGGATTTCGGTTTCCTGTCCGCCATTGCCAGCCGCAATCCCGCCACCCTGGACAGCGCGCTGGACAACCACCGCCGCCGGGCCGGCGCCGACTTTGCGGTACTGCTCGACAGTCGCGGCGA
>JBPEXU010000044.1:0-3485 GCA_052031225.1 Marinobacter sp.
CCCGAAGTGCACGCCGTACGCCAGACGATCCGCAACTGGCGTTTCTACGATCAGTTCCGGACCGACCCGCACTCCGCCATACGAAGCCCGCAAATCGGCACCCGCACCCCGGTGCTGGACCACGACGGCCACAGCCTGGTCGCCGCCCTGCGCACCATTCACGAAATCGGCGACCGGGACGCTCTGCACCACGCCATCGCCGACGCCTTCCCCGGCGCGGCCATCCGGTTCGAGGCGGATGCTGGCAACCGGTTCCGATTACAGTTTCTGCAGGACGGCCTGCTGCGGCCGCTGACCCAGGCCGAGCTGTCCGACGGCACGCTGCGTTACCTGCTGCTGGTGGCGGCCCTGCTCACCCCGAGGCCGCCGTCGCTGCTGGTTCTGAACGAACCGGAAACCAGCCTGCACCCCGACTTGCTGCCCGCGCTGGGACGGCTGATTATCCGCGCCTCACAGGAAACCCAAGTCTGGGTGGTCTCCCACGCACCCAGGCTGGTGGCGACCCTGGAACAGGCACAGGGCTGCCATTCGGTTGCGTTGAACAAAGAACTCGGGGAAACCGTCATCCCCGGCCAGGGCCTGCTGGATGCGCCGCCCTGGCAGTGGGCGGATTGAACGTGGGGTTGCTCACCCCACCAGTGCGGCCTTGACCTTCTGACTGAGCTGGCCCATATCGACACGGCCTACCACCTGGGGCTTCAGCTCGTTCATCACGCGGCCCATGTCCTGCATGCCCTGGGCGCCGGTGCTGCTGATGGCGTCGCGGATCAGGCCGTCCAGTTCGTCGTCGCTGAGCGCGGCGGGCATGAATTCTTCCAGAATCGCCATTTCCGCCCGCTCCTTGTCGGCCAGTTCGCTGCGGCCGGCGTCGTCGTACTGGCTGGCGGCATCGCGGCGTTGCTTGACCATTTTATCGAGTACTTTCAGCACGTCGTCGTCACTCAGCTCCCGGCGCTCATCCACTTCGATCTGCTTGACCGCCGCCTGGGCCATGCGCAGGGTGCCCAGCCGGTCGCGGTCCTTGTTGCGCATGGCGTCTTTGACGGCGTTGCTCAGCCGCTCTTTGAGAGATGTATCTGCCATCGTTCGGCTCCTGTACCAGAGATTGTATTAAGAGACTGTGCATTTTAACCGCATAGCGCCGCTCCGTGGGGCCATCCGTTCCGCGTCTACGTTCAAAACACCAGCGACAAGCCGCCGGTAATCAGCGCAAACAGAACCGACAGCAGAATCAGGGTGAACCAGGGGAAGGGTGGCGGGGGCGGTTCAATCTCCAGTTGTTGTTCCAGGTAATTCTTCAGCAACCGGGTGTTGCGGGTGTTGGCCTTGTAGATGGCGTCGAAGGCATCGCCCACCACCGGCAGCAGCCCGCCGACAAAGTCGATAAGCATGTTGCGCACCATGCGCAACTTCACGGCTCCGCTCGCTCCTGCCCTCTGCGCTTCCACCAGCACGTAGCTGGCCAGCACCAGCCCGGCCATATCCCCGACCACCGGCAACAGACCAATCAGCGCTTCGGCCCCGATGGTGATCCTGGTAAACGGGATGCGGATGCTGCTGTCGGTAAACCGGCTGAATCGCTCCAGCCGCCTAAGGGCGGCGAGTTGTTTGGCGTTGTTCGGACCTGACATCGCGTCGCTCCTGTCGCGTCCATTCCTTCCGGGGCTTCTCGGGCCCATGAGCGGTTAATAGAACAGAAAGGTGGTATACCCTGCAATCATCGCCATGGACAGAACGACAAACAGGAACGCCGCCAGAAGCTTCATCGTGAACAGGGCCCGCAACAGAATCACCTCCGTGAGACTGGCCCCGGCACTGCCGATAATCAGCGCCAGCACCGCGCCCGCACCCACGCCTTTGGTCATAAGCGCGCCGGCCAACGGAATCACCGCGGACGCCCGGATATACAGAGGCACTCCGATGACCGCGGCCACGGGGATGGCCAGCGGGTTGTCCGGGCCCGCGTACTGTTCCAACAGCCCCATCGGTAAAAAGCCGTAAATCACGCTGCCGATTGCAATGCCAACCAGCAGATAGGGCGACATTTTCCGGAAGTCGGACCAGGCTTCCTGCCATAAGCCGCTGTATTTGCCAGTACCCCCGGAGGCGCTGTCCTGAGCACCGCCTTGCACTCCGGTAGAAGCGGGCGTTTCCATGCGTCGCACATAGCGCTCGAATCCCAGCGCCTGCAGCAACCACCCGGCGGTCACAGAGACCACAAACGCCGCAGTGACGTAGATACCCGTCAATGTCCAGCCGAACGTCGCAACCAGCAGAGCGACAACCACGGGATTCAGCAGGGGCGAGGAAAACAGAAAGACCATCAGTGGCCCAAACCCGGCCCGCGCTCTAATCAGCCCTTTCAGCACGGGAATCGTCGAGCAACTGCAGAACGGCGTGATCGCGCCAAGGCCGGCGGCCAGAAAATAGCTGCGCCGGTTCGACCCTAGCAGCGCCTCCACTCTGGATCGGGGAACGTGACGCTGCACCGCCCCGACCAGCAGACTGACCCCGATGAACAGCACCGACAGCTCCACGGCGAGTACCACAAACATGACCAGCGCATCTTCCAGCTGAGCAGACATAATTATTCCTCCTATATTTCTAGTTTTATCGAATTATTGGAGAGTAGATTGCCCCGCCCAAGCCAGTCAACTAAAATTCTAGAATTATCGAAACAAAGCGGAGAATGATGTGGATCACGATCAAGTGGCCGACAGTCTCGCCGAGCTGGGCAATCGTCATCGCTTGGCGGTGTTTCGTTTTCTGGTCAAAGCCGGTTACGACGGGGCATCCGTTGGAGAGATCCAGAAAGCGCTCGGCATTCCCGCATCTACCCTGTCACATCACCTTGCCCGAATGGCCAAGGTGGGGCTCATCCGGCAGGAAAAACGCAGCCGCACGATCATCTGCATTCCCGAGTACGGCCATCTGGAACAACTGCTCAGCTTTCTGAAAGATGAATGCTGCACCGGGATAGGCGCGGACACGACTCAGCACGGCCAATAGGCCTTGGTGTGCTCGTCCGCCTGACCTGAACCCGATGAAGTCAACGCTAGTCCAATGCCCCGAGGTACCAGCCCGAAAAGAAAAATAAAAACATAAGAATCGCGTAAGTAGTAAAAGGCACAATGACCCATAGTTTCAAAGATTTAGGCAATGGCTCAAGCTCGTCGCCCATTTCAGATTCAAAGCGGGGACCAATTCGCGGAAGGTGTCGCAGAACAAGAAAAGCGTACACGTCCAGGATTCTCATCCAGCGGCCAATCGGCCCGTTACCCCAAATTCCACGCCGAAAATCCAGACCCTTGCCGGGTGTAGCTACTCGCCGCTCGATTTCCTCAACTTTCCGGAAGAATAAAGTAAGCATCAAAAAGAGCAGGACGATGCCAAATCCCAGAGAGGCGACGATCGTAATCTCAGCCAGTACCGTCAACTTTTCATCATTCATGGATCGCCTCCCTCAAAATTTCGCCTGCAAACTC
>JBPEXU010000440.1:0-1589 GCA_052031225.1 Marinobacter sp.
GCCCCCATGCTGGCGTGCCTGGAGCATGGGGTCGACAAACGCCCGGAAGCCGGGCGAGCCGCCTAGCCTTCCAGCTCCGGGCGATAATCCCCGGATCTGGCCAGGCCATTGAGGCGCGCCCGTTTGGCCAGTGCCGCCTGGGCTTTGTCGGCGTTGGCCCGGTCGCCGGCCCAGGCTTTCTGTGCCGGCTCCTGCAACGCCCGGCCGTAAGAGAACGTCAGCTCCCAGGGCTGTACCCCCATGCTGTTGATTGCGTTCAGGTTCTCGGTGGCCTCTTCGGGTGTCTGGCCGCCCGACAGGAAGGCGATACCGGGCACGGCCGCCGGCACGGCGCGCCGGAAACGCTGGATGGTGTGTTCCGCGACCTGCTCCGGGCTGGCCTTGGCCGAGGCTTTACCGGGCGTGACCATGCTGGGTTTGAGTACCATGGTTTCCAGCTCGACGTGGTGACGCGCCAGGCTCTTGAACACCTCCCGCAGCACCGCTTCACCGACGTCGCCCGCCCGCTCAATGGTGTGATCGCCATCGATCAGGACTTCCGGCTCCACAATCGGGACAATGCCCATGGCCTGGCAGACTGCGGCGTACCGGGCCAGAACCTCGGCGTTGGCCTTGACCGCCTGGCGCGAGGGCAGGGTGTCGGAAATGTGGAACACATCGCGCCATTTGGCGAATCGCGCGCCCTGGCGCTTGTAATGCTCCAGGCGCTCTTCCAGCCCGTCCAGTCCGTAAGTGATTTCATCGCCCGGTGCGTTGGCCAGCGGGCCCTTGCCTTTATCCACCTTGATGCCAGGCACGATGCCCTGGCTTTCCAGCAGCTTGGGCATGGCGATGTCCTCGAGACTCAGCTGTTCCAGGGTTTCCTCAAACAGAATGACACCACTGATGTGCTGGCCCAGGTCGGGGGTCGAGAAAATGATGCTGCGGTACTCGCGCCGCATCGCCTCGGTGGATTCCACGCCAATGGCGCGAAAGCGTTTGGCGATGGTGGGGTGGCTCTCGTCGGCGGCGAGTATGCCTTTGCCGGGCTGGATCAGGTCGGCGATGGTGGCGTTGAGTTCTTCCTGAATGGTCATGAGGTCGCTCCTTCGGTGCGGTGGTGTTGTCGTTGTTTCCGGTAAGTGTAGACCCAATGCGTGTGAACGAAATTTGACCTAGGCTAAGACAGGATCAGGTTTTGTGTTTTAAGCTGACTGAAATAACAACATCAACAATGGAAGACGCTCTATGAAAACGGTTGTCAGCGTGAGTCAGGGATCCTCGGAGTACGATTTCGAGCTGGAAACGGAATTTCTGGGACAGCCGTTTCGGATCATCCGGATCGGTACCGACGGCGATCTGGAACGGGCGGAAGCGGTGCTGGAGTCGGTTCGGCCCCAGGCCGATGCCATCGGCCTGAGTATGATCCACGATCACTATCAGGTTGGGCGTGAGCAACTGGAGCACCCGGATACCGCGCGGCTGGAGGCTCGGGTGCCGGATGTTCCCGTGACCACCGGTGCCGGGCTTCGGGGCATTTTGCAGGAATGGGCGGTGCGTCACACCCAGACCGAACTGGGGCACTTTTTCGACAACGCCCGGGTGCTGTC
>JBPEXU010000441.1:0-11694 GCA_052031225.1 Marinobacter sp.
GCCGGTCGCCGAGCGTCCGTTTCAGAAAGCCGTTGAGCTGGCGCAGGTACTGTTTCAGGAGGTCTTCGGCGGCCCGGTAGCCCAGCGCCTGCTCCAGTTCGTCGAAGCGGGCCAGTCGAACCAGGCAGAGTGAATAGGGCTGCTGCTGGGGGTCGATCGTTTCCAAAACCTCTTCAAGCATGGCCCGGTTGGGCTTGCCGGTCACCCGATGGGTTTTCAGCAGCCGGTCGTAATCCTGTTCAATACGGGCCCGCATGGAACGTTCCTGTCGGGCCCGAATGTCGGCACTCAGGCGGCGTTTGCGTTCATCCAGCAGTATCCGGCCGACACCGCTGGTCAGCAGCAGTGAACCTACGGCGGCACCCAGAAAAAACGCCGAATTGGTGAGCCCGTTCAGCGGCACCCAGCCAATGGTACGCAGGCCACTGATGACGGCACCAACGAATATCGCCAGCACCGAGAAGGCGTAGTAGCGGCCGTAGACGTGCTCGTGAAAATGCCGGATGACCAGTGCCAGGATCGCCAGCCCGCTGATGCCGCTGAGCATCAGGAACGGACCCTGGCCCAGGGCCGGAATCTGCAACGGCGCGGCGATCAGGTGCACCCCCGCCAGCAGGCTGAACCCGCGCAACAGGCGGGCGGCGGCTTTCCCGACCGACAGGAAGTGGGGGGTGAATTCACAGATAGAGATCAGGCACAACGGCAGTGCGATGCCCAGCAGGGCATTGATCTCGGGCCATCGGGGCCAGATCAGCCAGGGTCCGAGCCCCTCCATCACAAGCTGACTGAGCAGGACGCTGGCCATGAACACGCTGAGCCAGCCCAGGCCGGGGCGCTGCAATTTGTAGGTGATGCTGAGGTTGATCACCAGGGCGAACACCAGCAGGCCTGTGATGAAGGCCTTCCAGGTCAGCTGACTGGCGCCGTGACTGATGACCTGCTCGGCACCGGCCAGGGTCAGGGGCAGGAGCGTGGTGCCGTTGTTCCGGACTTCCACCAGTACCCTGGTCGCGCCGGGCTCCAGAGTGACCTGCCAGATCCATTGCGGCAGCGCGATCTGACGGTGGCTGAAGGGGTAGCGGTCACCCATGACCGGCAGTCGCTCGATACGCCCATCGGGATGAATCACGGCGGGCTCAAGATGATCCATGGACGGCGCCGATACCACCAGGTGCCGGGACACCGGTGTCTCGGACGTGTTGTGTAGGGTGACCATAAAGGTTGCGGGCTGGTAGGGGTAACCAATGCCGGCCTGAACGCGATCCGCCGTCTGCCAGCCTTGTCCGGTGCGCCAGAGTGCTTGATCGAGTACGGCCGTGAGCGGCTCAAGCCGATAACGGATGCCGGGCTCCATCCACGCCGGATCCGGTGGGTCGGTCCGGTCCGGCAAGGTTCGGGGCCCGGTGCCGGTGGTCGGTGCCAGGGCCAGGCCATAGCCGAAGCTGACCAGCAGTAACAGGAACGGCACCCAGCGAGGCAACCGCTGCCGCAGAGAAAGCGGTTTCGAGGGTGACGACGGGGCACCCTGCGTGGGGGCATGCACGTCCATCTGCAATGCTTCCTGGCGGCGGTGGTTGGAGGGTTGGTTACAGTTTGGTTACATCGGGTTACCAGATGTAACGCAATGATTTTAAAGAATTTTAAATTATTTTAAGGAATTTTGCATTTGCTGTTTTAAACGCTTGACTGACAATGTGACGTGCCGCTCAGCCGACGCCGCTGCTATAGTATCGCTAGGCCATTCGGCTGTTTTTTTGAACCAAGGGGAAAGAGTGATTCCATGGGGTTCCGATCCTTTGTGCTGACGCTCGGGTTGTTGTTCGCCGTGTCCCTGACCGGAAACGCTCAGCCCGCGAACCCGTCGCCTACCGATGGCGCGGGCCCGAATCTGGCCTCGGTCAACGCCGCGGTTGCCCGGGTTGGCGAACCGACCCTGGTGTATGGCAAGAACGCCGAACGACCGGTGCCGATCGCCTCCATCACCAAGCTGATGACCGCGCTGGTGGTGCTGGAGTCCGGTGAACCGCTGGACGAGTGGCTGACCTTTTACCGCCGCCACACCCCGGCCGCGGCCAACGCCTACAGCCGGATCCGGATCGGATCCCAGCTCCGGCGTTCGGACGTGCTTCGGCTCGCCCTGATGTCGTCGGAGAACTTCGCCGCCTATACCCTGGCCCGGCATCACCCCGGGGGCTTCGAGGCCTTTGTGGCGGCGATGAACGAGACCGCCGAGCGGCTGGGGATGGTCAACACCCGTTTTGTCGACCCCACCGGACTGTCCACCGACAACGTATCGACCGCCGCCGATCTGGTCCGGCTGGTGGAGGCGACGCTCCAGTACCCGGAAATCCAGAGCTACTCGACCACCGGGTATTATCAGGCCCGGTTCCGCAAACCCCGTTACAGCCTGTCGTTTGGCAACACCAACCCGCTGGTGCACCGGGAAAGCTGGGGCGTGACTCTGAGCAAGACCGGCTACCTGGCCGAAGCCGGGCGCTGCCTGGTCATGGTGTCCGAGATGAATGGCGAAGCCATGGTCACGGTACTACTGGATTCGCTGGGCACGCGCTCGCCTTTGGGCGATGCCGGGCGCATCCGTCGTTGGCTGGCGACCGGCGCGCCGGGTACGGTCGCCAAGGCCGCCAGGCAGTATGAGCGGGAGAAAAACGCCGCGTACGCCTCCGCCTCGGCGGGGCGCGCGAGCCTCAACTGAACCTTGGGAAGTCAGCGCAATGATTGAGATCTTTACCACCGGGGGCACCATCGACAAGGTCTACTTCGACGCCAACAGCGAGTTCCAGATCGGCGATTCGCTGCTGCCGGAACTGCTGACCGAATCGAACATTCCAGACGGTTATCGGATTCGGGAGGTGCTGCGCAAGGACAGCCTGGAGATCACCGATCAGGACCGGCAGGCGATTGTGGCGGCGGTGTCGGCCAGCGACAGCGCCCGGGTGCTGATCACCCACGGTACGGACACCATGGCCGATACCGCCCAAGCGTTGTCGGCGATCCGGGACAAGACCATTGTGCTGTTCGGCGCCATGCAACCGGCCCGGATGCGACGGACCGACGCGGTGTTCAACCTCGGCTTTGCCTGGGCCGCGGTTCAGTTGCTGACGCCCGGGGTCTACATCGCCATGAATGGCGAGGTGTTTGAAGCCGGGCAGGTGCGCAAAAACCTCAAGGCTCAGCGCTTCGAGCGGCTCTGATTCAGCCGACGCTGGCGATTTCGTCGGCGGTCAGCGGGCGGAACGCACCCGGCGCCAGCGCCGGGTCCAGCTCGATCGCTCCGATCCGGATGCGGTGCAGCGCCTCGACCTGGTTGCCAACCGCAGCCAGCATCCGTTTCACCTGATGGTAGCGGCCTTCGCTGATGGTCAGTTCGATGAGCCGTTCGCCCTGCCGGGCAATTCGGGCCGGACGAGTCGGAGCCGCTTCGTTGCGGAGCCGGACGCCGCGGCACAGGGCCTGTTCCGCCGCCGGGCTCAGCGGGTCACGGAGCGTCACCCGGTAGGTCTTCGGGCAGTCGGTGCGGGGTGAGGTGATGCGGTGCGACCACTGGCCATCGGTGGTCAGCAGCAGAAGACCGGTGGTATCGATGTCCAGGCGCCCGGCGATGTGCAGATCCCGGGCCAGCTCGGGGGGCAGAAGATCCAGCGCGGTCGGGTGTTCGCTGTCGACGGTCGCACTGACCACGCCCGGAGGTTTGTGCAGCATCAGGTAGCGGTCTCCGGGCAAGCTCAGGCGCCGGCCGTCGAGGCACACCTCGGTGTCCGGCAGGATCTTGGTGCTGGCGCTTCGGCAGCGGTCGCCAGCGACGGTGACCGCGCCGGTGGCGATGGCCCGTTTGGCTTCCTTGCGGGACAGCTCGGTACAGCTGGCAATGAAGTGATCCAAGCGCATCAGCAGTTCTGTCCGGGGCCGGGTACGGTCAGGGTCGCCAGGCACAGAACCCGGGTCTGGCCGGTCATCCGGGCCCAGAGTGCCGCCAGTGCGTCTTCGTTCACGGTCGGTCGTGGCAGGCGTGTGCTGGCGGCGGGCAGGTAGGTGTTACCGGCACGGGTGGCGACGGCAAAGGTGAACGGATGGGCGCCGGGCAGCCCGAGGCGGATGTCGGTCACCAGGATCTGGTCGTCCTGCTGCTGATAGTGCAGGAAGCCCCGGGTGAACCACTCCAGGCGCTGTACTTCCGGGAATGCGGAGACCATCTGTGCCAGTTCGGGCCGGCGTTCAAAAATCTCGATATGGGGCTCGGCGCCCCCGTCCAGAAAACCGGTCACCACTTCGGCCCGGCGGGCGTCGGTGATCGCGGTGACCCGCCACAGCAGAGTGGTAAAGGGCATCGGCTGGACCATCACCGGAGCGTCGTCGAAACCGGCGGCGGCCAGGGCGGGGGCAATCCGATCGGCAATGAGCTGTTGCGCCACCAGGGTCCAGCCCAGGTACAGCGTCGACAGCGCCAGCCCCAGGTTCAGTGCCAGGCGCGCCGGCGGCCGGATCAGGAAGACCAGACACGCCAACAGCAGGGGCAGGGTGTACAGGGGGTCGATGATAAAGATGCTGGTGAGCGCCACCGGCGAGCCGAAGGGCCAGAAAATCTGGGTGCCGTAGGTGGTGAAACTGTCCAGTAGCGGGTGGGTGATGAGGATAAGCCCGGTCAGGCACAGCCAGCGCCGGAACCCCGGTGCCGGTCGCCAGCGCGACAGCAGCCAGGCCAGCAGGATGGCCAAAGGCGTCAGTACCAACAGCGAGTGACTGAAGCCCCGGTGTTGGGTGAAATTGGCGATCGCCGAACCATAGTCCAGTACCACATCGAGATCGGGCAGGGTGCCCAGGGCAGCGCCAATCAACAGCGCCGATCGGCCAAGGGTTTTGCCGGCCACGGCGCCGGCCAGCGTGGCGCCGAGAGCGGCCTGGGTGATGGAATCCATGGGTTGTGGCTACCTCCGTCCGGTCACCGGGGCTGGTCCGAAGGCAATAGGTTCAGCCGGGCCAGAACGGTTTGTCCCGGGTAGCCGTCCGCCACCAGTCCGGTGGCGGCCTGGAACTGGCGAATGGCGGACCGGGTGGCGGGGCCCAGAATGCCGTCCGGGGTGCCGGTGTCGAAGCCTTTGGCGTTCAGGGCCTGCTGCAGCGCCAGGATGTTGTCCCGGGACAGCGCCGGCAGGTTGTCTGGTGGCGGGGTCTGGAGCTTGCCGGCACCGGCGACGCGATCAGCCAGGTGACCCACCGCAATGGCGTAAAACTCCGACCGGTTCCAACCCATGATGACCCGGAAGTTGTGATAGGCCAGGAACGCCGGGCCCTGGTGGCCGGCGGGCACGATCAGGGCGGCGTCGATGGGCTCATCGGCCAGGGCGTTGCCGAATGCGTCGGTCAGCCCCAGGGCTCGCCATTCCGCCAGCGGCAGCCGGCGGCCATCGGCCAGCCGGTAGTCGAAGCCCTTGGGCAGCAGCACTTCCCGGCCCCAGCGATAGTCGCCGTCCCACCCCATGGAGGCCAGAAACTGACCCGCCGACATCATGGCATCGGGCAGGCTGTTCCAGAGGTCGCGGCGGCCATCGCCGTCGGCGTCGACCGCGTGCTTCAGAAACACCGTGGGCATGAACTGGACATGGCCCATGGCGCCGGCCCAGGAACCTTCCATCCGGTCCGGGGCGATCGCGCCCTCATCGATGATCCGCAGGGCGGCGATCAGCTGTTCGGTGAAAAACGTGCTGCGGCGCTGGTCGCAGGCCAGGGTGGCCAGCGAGCTGGGTACCGGCATTTTGCCGAAATAGCTGCCAAAGTTGGTTTCCAGGCCCCAGAACGCCACCAGATACGGCGCCGGTACACCGGTCTCCCGCTCGACCCGATCCAGCAGAGCCCGGTGCTCCCGCAGCAGCGCCCGGCCCCGCTGCACGCGGTCGTCGTTGACTCGCCGGTTGAGGTAGTCGGCAAAGGTGGTGGTGAATTCCGGTTGCCGGCGATCCAGCTCGATCACCCGTTCCAGATACTCGGCCTCGGCCAGCACCCGCTGCGCGGTGTCGGCGCTGACGCCTGCGGCGACCGCCTGTTGCTGCAGACGCTGCTTGCACTGTTCAAACGTTGCTGGATCGGCCGCGGCAGAGGCCTCGCCAGCGCTGGCCTGGGCGCTGGCCATCAGGAGGGTGGCGAAAACGAGGCCGAACGGTCCCCGGCAAGTCCTTGTGTCGATGGTGCGCACGCGATACCTCAATTCCGGTTGTTCCTGACAAAGAATCCCTGCGCCATGGTAGCGTGTTTCCCGCGCCGGAAAACACCGGGATGGCTTTCCGAGAGTGACAATTCTTTAACCCAGCGGTTCCCAACGGTTCAAATTGTCGTCTTTTTGTTGCCCAGCGGCGCCGCCGCCGGGCGATTGTTCTATAGTTGCCAGATAACCCCGTAGTGAGAGTGGAGGTCGTTGGGTTTTATGGCCATGTTGAAAGCGCTGGTGGTGGACGATGCCAGTTTTGTCCGGGATCTGGTCAAGCGGACCGTGCGTCAGCGCTTTCCGGTGATCGAAACCACGGACGCCCAGAACGGCAAGCGGGCGCAATCGCTGATGTCCCGCACGGCCTTCGATTTGGTGCTGTGTGACTGGGAAATGCCGGAAATGTCCGGCCTGGAACTGCTGCAGTGGATGCGTCAGCAGCCGCAATACGAGAAGGTGCCGTTCATCATGATCACCAGCCGCGGCGACAAGGATCATGTCATCGAAGCGGTCAAGGAGGGGGTGTCGGAGTATCTGGGCAAACCGTTCAGCCCGGAGGGGTTGAGCAAGAAGATCATCAAGGTCATGGGCCGCCGACTCAAGGTGGCGATGGAGCACAGCGGCAAGTCCCTGGCCAGCCCGGCCGACGCGTTCAAGGAGTCGGCCGCGCTGCTGACTCAGAAACGCGAGGCGCCGGCACCGGAGGCCAGTCCCGGCAAGACTCCGCCCCCCCAGCCCGCAGCGCCCACCGCGCCGGCCGCAGGGGCGGGCAAACCCGCCCGTGGCACCATGAGCCTGGCCTCGGTCCGGTTTGCCGACCGTACCCTGAAATCGGTGGTCAAGGACATCAATCTGACCGAAGTCCGGGTGATCGCCAAGCGCGATCAGGCGTTCCCGGGCATTCTTGATCCGGCGGTGGTGGACATCGACGTTGGCGAGGGCCAGATGGCACGGCTCAACGGCTACGTGCATCAGTTGCAGGCCGTTGACAAGCGTCAGGATACCGACTTTGTCAGCGTTACCATCCGCTTTGTCGACGAAGATCCGAAAAAACTCGAGGACCTGTCCCGGTTTATTGCCCGTTTCCGGGCCGGGATGCGTTAACCGGCCTGGCTGTCCGGGGCGTCCGGAATCCGCTCCACCAACCGTTCCCGCGGGAAGTGGCAAACAAACTCGCTGCCTTCCCCCACCCGGCTGTTGATCTCCAGATTGCCGTCGTGGTTGATCAGCACGTGCTTGACGATGGCCAGGCCGAGGCCGGTACCGCCGGTGTCTTTGTGCCGGCTCGGATCGGCCCGGTAGAAACGTTCGGTCAGGCGCGGAATGTGCACCGGATCGATGCCGATGCCGGTGTCTTGCACCGAGAAGTGGGCGCCGTCGCGGTTGGTGGTCCAGGACACGGTGATGTGGCCCTGCGCCGGGGTGTACTTCACCGCGTTGAACACCAGGTTGGAAAACGCGCTGCGCAGCTGGCTTTCATCGCCCCGCAGCAGACGGTGGTCGGTGATGTTGACGGTAATCCGGTGCTGCTTGTCGCCACTCAAGGCCCGGGCGTCCTGGCAGATCTGCTCGATCAGCGCGTCGACGTCGGTCAGGCTGTCGTCCACGCTTTGTTCGCCGGTTTCAATGCGGGATAGCAGGATCAGGTCGGTGATCAGGGCTTCCATCCGGGACGATTGATCGGCCATGGTGTGGATCGCGCGCCGCCATTTCGGTGGCAGCTCGTCGGCATGATCCACTAGGGTTTCCAGATAGCCGCTGATCACCGTCAGCGGTGTCCGCATCTCGTGCGAGACGTTGCCGACAAAGTCCCGGCGCATCTGCTCCAGCTGGTACAGACGGGTCACGTCCTTGGCCACGATCAGACGGTCGTCGTCGCCGAAGAGGCTGATCTGAATCTGCAAACGGAGGTGCGGTTTGGCCGGCGAGTGGATCTCCAGCGGCTCGCGATAGTCCCGGGCGTCGAAGTAGGTCTTGAACGCTGGTATCCGGATCAAGTTGTGGATGTACTGGCCCCGATCGGTCTGGCGGCGAAAGCCCAGCAGGTATTCGGCCGAGCCGTTCCACCATTCCATCGCGCCCTGGGAGTCGGTCATGATCACGCCGTCGCGCATGGCGTTGGTGGACTCCTGGACCCGGTTGATCTGGGCTCTCAGGCGATCCTGGGTGCGCAGGTGGCCTTGGTGCAGTTTGTGCAGGTTGTCAAAAATATCGCCCCACAGGCCGATACTTTCGGGCGCCTGGTCGGTGGCGCTGGGGTTGGCCAGCCACTGGTACAGGCGGCGGGCCTGGATCAGGGTCCACCACAGATACACGATCAGACCGAAACAGAGGCCGTACAGCGGCGCGCCGAACACCAAGCCGACCAGTGTGGCCAGCGCCAAACCGCCGAGGATGGTGCGCAGATACCGGGGCCAGTTGTGCTGCATCGAATACCGCCTTCTGTCGGTTAAGGCCTGATGCCAGTCGGGCCGGAGGTGTCAGGCTGCCTTGGTGGAGAACCGGTAACCGGTGCCCCGGACCGTCTGAATCAGGTGGTCGTACTTCTCACCCAGGGCTTTGCGCAGACGCCGGATGTGGACATCCACGGTGCGTTCTTCCACATAGACATTGCCGCCCCAGACCTGGTCCAGAAGCTGGGACCGAGTATATACCCGTTCCTGGTGGGTCATGAAGAACTGCAGCAGCCGGTACTCGGTGGGGCCCATGCTGACCGGGCCGTCCTCGGTGGTGACCCGGTGGCCGATCGGGTCGAGGGTCAAACCGTTCACCTCGATGGGAGTGTCGACGCCCGGAGGCGTTGCCCTGCGCAGCACCGCTTTCAGCCGGGCGACCAGTTCGCGCGGGCTGAACGGTTTGGTGATGTAATCGTCCGCTCCGACCTCCAGACCCTGAATCTTGTTGTCCTCTTCGACCTTGGCGGTGAGCATGATGATCGGGATGTCGGCGGTCGCCTCTTCCTTTTTGAGTCTGCGGGCCAGCTCTACGCCACTGGTGCCGGGGAGCATCCAGTCGAGCAACACCAGATCGGGTTGCTTGTCGACGATCAGCGCGTGAGCCTCCCGGGCATCCGCCGCTTCCAGATAGTTGTAATCGGCCATTTCCAGGGCCACGGCGATCATTTCGCGAATCGGCGCTTCGTCATCGACGATCAAGACGGTTTTTCCAGTCATGGGTGTAAACCTGTGTCAGACCTTGGTGTGTTGCTGCCTCATTACAGCGCCGGACTATGACAAGTATATGACAGCTTGGGCGGGCCTGGGTGCCCATCGGGGGCGGGCTCAGGCCAGCAGCAGGTCGATGGCCAGGCCGGCGAACACCGACAGTCCGGCCCAGTTGTTATTGAGGAAGGCTTTGAAGCAGCCCTCGCGAGCGCGTTCGCGGGCGAGGTACTGCTGATACACAAACAGACTGGCCATGCCGACCACACCGAGGTAATAGAAGCTGCCCAGCTCCGCCCGGTGGCCGACCAGGATCAGGATCACCACCACCAAGCCCTGAAGCAGGCCGATGATGGCCTTGTCGGCCTCGCCGAACAGGATGGCGGTGGATTTGATGCCCACTTTCAGGTCGTCGTCCCGATCCACCATGGCGTAGAAGGTGTCGTAGGCGACGGTCCAGAGCACATTGGCGGTAAACAGCAACCAGGTGAGCTGGCTCAGTTCACCGGCTTCGGCGGCCCAGGCCATGGGGATGGCCCAGGAGAAGGCCGCGCCCAGGAACAACTGCGGCAGGTGGGTGTAGCGTTTCATGAACGGATAGATAAACGCCAGCAGCGCCCCCCCGAACGACAGATACAGGGTCAGGCTGTTGGTGAACAGCACCACCATCAGGAACGACGCCAGGCTGAGTCCGGCAAACAGCGCCACGGCTTCCCAGGCCTGGATATGGCCCGCGGTCAGCGGGCGGTCTTTGGTACGCTGAACGTGCCGGTCCCAGTCCCGATCGGCGAAATCGTTGATTGCGCAGCCAGCCGCGCGCATGAAGAACACGCCCAGGGTGAAGACAATCACATTGCCCACCGACGGGCTGCCATTGCCGGCCAGCCAGAGTGCCCAATAGGTTGGCCAGAGCAGCAACAGGGTACCGATCGGACGATCCAGTCGGAGCAGCTTCGCGTAGTGGGACAAGCGGGTTCGCAGAGGCTCGGGAAGAGTATCGAGAAGCATGGTGCGCGTCCGTTTGCAGGCGATAAAAAGATGGCGTGCGCTGATTATAGCGAGCCGTTCCACCCGGGTGAACGCCGGATGTCAGCGGTAGAGGGCGGGCAGCAGGTATTCGCCGACCAGCAGTGTGTGGTCGCCGTTCCGGAAGGCAGAGCGTCGGGCCAGCTTGGGTTGGCCGTCCGCACGGGAGCGGCACAGGCCGGTTTCCAACGGGCCCCGTTGCCAGTCCGGGCTGCTGAACAGGTAGGCGCCGAGTGGCCGGTTGCCCAGATGGCGCAGGATGCGGCCGGAGCCCTCAAGACAGTCCAGGGGGATGATGGTGCGCGCCAAAACCCAGGGGACGCCATCGCCGCAAAGCTGTACTTCGCGAATCCAGGCCCGTTGGCGCCAGGGCAGGGCGAGGCGCCGGGCTTCTTCCCGAGTTGGCCGGCCAAAGCCCTCGTTCCGGACTTCGACACGCAAGCTGTGCCGGCACTTTCTCTGCAACGCCTTTGTGAATGAGCCCTCCACCTGCAGCCAGTATCGGGCCGGTCCGTGCACCTCGGGGTTGCTCAGCCCGGCCGCCGCCAGAGACCGATACCAGCGGGTCGGAGGAATCATCCCGTCGCGCTCAGAGTCCCTTGACGGCATAGATTCCCGGGGCGTTGCGCCAGTAACCTTTGTAGTCCATGCCGTAGCCGAACAGGAAGCGGTCTTCGACCTCCAGGCCGGTAAAGTCGGCCTTCAGGCCCGGGCGGGCCTTGCGGTCGTGTTGTTTGTCGACCAGCACCGCGGTCAGCACCTCTCGGGCGCCGTGGGCCCGGCAGTAGTCGGCAATCGCACATAAAGTGGTGCCTTCGTCCAGGATGTCGTCGATGATCAGCACGGTTCGGTCGTGCATGTCGGCTTCGGGCTGGAGTTTCCACTCCAGGATGCCGCCGGTGGTTTCCTGGCGGTAGCGGGTCGCATGCAGGTATTCGGCCTGTACCGGGAATTTCAGCAGCGGCAGCAGCTGGCCGGTGAGGATCAGGCCACCGTTCATTACGCAGAACACCAGGGGGTTGCTGTCTTTCAGACGGGCTGTGATGTCGTCCGCCAGAGTGCGGATGGCAGCCTGAACCTGCTGTTCGTTGACCAGGCAATCGGCCTCGGCCATGACCTGGTTCATTTCGGCGACGGTGTCGGTCATAACGGTCAGATCCTGTCTAAAACGGGCGATTATACCGGAGCGGGGCGGTGGAAGGGAGGGGCTGGCGCTGGCCGGCCGGTCTGTATTTGTGGCTATTGGCAGAAAACCGCGGCAATGGCTGTCGGTACCGGCATTGGTGTCTG
>JBPEXU010000442.1:0-5621 GCA_052031225.1 Marinobacter sp.
AGGGTGGCGTCCGGGTGGCGCAGCATCCGGCGCTCGGCCAGGTTTTCCAGAAAACGCAGCAACGGCGCCAACAGGTAGCGCCGCTGACCGGTCTCCTGTTCCCAGGTATTCACCGAGCCCCGCTCATCGACCACCCAGAGTCGGGCCCGATCCCCCTGCACCCGGTAAAACACCTGCAGGCTGTCCGGCTCACTGGCGTGACACACCGCCCGCAGCGCCGGGTCCTCGGTCAGCGCGTGACGGTCAAAGGTCACCGGCAGATAGCGGTCCTGGGGCTGGGCCAGCGCGCCGATCAGCGCGGCCTTGCCATCCAGTGCAATAAAACCCGGTTCGGCGCCACTGAACTGCAACAGGAAATAGCGGCGCTCCATCTCGATGACGTAGCGCAGCGGGTGCGGCCCGGTGCCACCGGCAAAGAACCGGCCCAGGACATCGTCAAACAGTTCCTGCACCCGACGGGCAATGGCGGTGCCATGACCACGGCTGTGACAATGCACCTGGATGTCGGGCAGCGCCCCGGGCTGAGCGGCCACCGAGGCCAGCACGTTCTTCAGGCACTGGACCAGGGTATCGCCGGCGGCGTAGTGCTGAAGGCTGACTTCGTGCCAGCTGTTGAGGGTAATCTGGTCGATGGTGACCACCAGGTTTTCCCGACCACCGCTGAACCCCAGGGAATCGTGACGGGCGCTGAGCTTGTGCAGGCCCTTTTCGGTCAGATGCGCCTGCGGATCAACCGCGACGTTGATCAGCAGCAGGATTTTCAGCGGCCGCGCGGCAGCGGACAGCGCCTCCCGGCTGGCGGGCACGACCGGCACCGGCTGGAACGCCGTCAACGCGTCCAGCAACTCCCGCAGCTCGCTGACCGAGGCAATGCTCGGACCGGCCCGGACATTCAGCCGCGTGCTCTGGCTAATCAGGCCGTTGAAGTAACTCCAGACCATCAGCTCCGACAGACTGCCGGAGCGCCGGATCACCGGCTTCCAAAATGCGTCGGACGGGTCTTCCAGATCCCGGAACAGCAGCCAGCCGTCGCCATCGATGCCCTGTTCCGACTGGTGGTGAAAGGACAGGTTTTCCTCGGCCAGCGAGGGCGCCAGCCCGGGGTTGATCTGCTCGATCTTGCCGGCCTTGCGCTGGAACGCGGCGTACAGCTTGCGCCCCAGCAGATTCATGTCGTGCGCGGTGATCGCCGCCGCGGTGCCCTGTTCGCGCGCCATTTTCGACAGCAGCCGGTAACTGTGGGTCAGCTCGGCGACAATGGTCCGACGCAGTGCCGCCACCTCCTCGGCGCGCCAGGCCTGACGGTTGTCCAGATCCGCCACCTGCGACCGGGACCAGCCCCAGTCGTCGACCAGCGCCTGCAGCTGTTGCACCCGCCAGTGTTCCGGCGTGGCGTGGCTGCGACTGAGCGGCAACCCGGCTTTCAGGTACAGACTGCGGCGGACCAGATCCAGGCGCGGCTCGGCCCCACGTGCCGTCAGCCACTGCGCCAACCGTTGATACAACATCACATAGGGGTCGAGGGCGTCGGCATCCAGTTCGCCACCATAGACCGCATCCTTGAACGCCAGTGACAGCAGCGGCAGCTCCGGCGCCTGGGCGTAGCATTCGATCAGCAACAGCTTGAGGATCGACTTCCAGGGCGCATCGATGCCTTTGTAGAGCTGCCACACACCGGCACCGAGAAACTCCTCTTTAGGAATCGACGGCACCGGGCCAAAATCGATGTACTCATCCGCCTTGATAAACCGACAGTCCAGCAGGTAGCGCACACAGTGGTCGTAACGCGCCTCGTCGGCTGCCGGGATCAGCCACCACAGTGGGTAGCAGCCACCCAGATGGATGCTGGTACGGTAAAACTCGTCCAGCAGCAGGTAGTGCTGGGCACTGCCGCAGTTCTCGCCCGTCACCTCGACCCGCTGCCGGCCGGCCCGCCAGTCGTCCGCCGAAAACACAAAAACGTGCAGTTCCACCCCCAGACTCGCGGCCCAGCGGGCAAACCCCTCGGCCTTGCGTTCCAGGCACCGGACACCGCGCTCGGGCAAATCCGGGCGATGGCACAGCCAGACATCCAGGTCGCTCGCCACCGAGTGCCCCAGGGTGCCCGGGCTGCCCATCAGGAACAGCGCCTGAATGTCAGCCCGGCGCTGGCCCTGGTCGCGCAGAGCAAACGTCCGGGCATGCCGGCGGGCGGCATCGAGCGCTTCCGGCGCCGGCCGGTAATGGCTCAGGCCGGACGGACAATGGGCATCGAGGTAGCCGGGTAGCGCCGGATGGTTCAGGTGAAACGCCAGCGGCAGGATGTCCAGCACGCTTTGCTGGCGGTAGGTCAGCGCGGAATGGGCGCGGGTCCAGCGCTGCCGGTTGACGGTCAGGAACCGATCCCGCAGCCGACGCAGGGTTTTGCGGTCGATGCCTTCGTCGTAGTCGAGGGCAATGGCAGAGGCGAGGGCGTTCAAGGCGGCTCCGGGGAAATGGTTCTTTTCGCTGACAGTATCAGTATGATGAACGCATCGTGGCAAAACGGGCAAAAAAATAAAAGCGGCGCCCGTTCCGCACCAACGCCCGAAACATGAGGCACCCGCACCGTGAAAGAGTTTGTGATCCGTCGCTACCGGTCGGACCAGCCCGGCCAGGACACCCGCAGAACCGTATTGCGGATCGACGACGAAGGCATCGTGCTCAAGGCCGACCGCCAGGCCGAGGCGGTCCTGGGCTACGAGCCCTGGGAACTGGAAGGCAAACCCGTGCAGCAGATCCTGGCCTCGCGGCAGGACGACCCGTTCGCGCCGGTACACCGCCACCACATCGAGAACGGCCAGGACGTGCTGGTGACCTTTCGCCACAAGGACGGCTTTTTCTACACCGCCAGCCTGAGCCTGCACCTGACCATGCGGGATTCGGACCAGGCCGCCAACGCCACCATCAGCCTGCAGGAACCGGCCCAGATGGACGCCCGGCTGCTCAAATCGGTCGAAGGCGTGGCCGGCTTCGGGCTCTGGGAACTGGACATCGCCAGCAACGAGATGCGCTGGTCCGAGGGCCTGTATCAATTGCTGGAACTGCGCCCGGGCGCCCCGTTGACCCCGGAGCAGGCGCTGTTTTACTGCCAGACCGGCCAGACCCGGGTGCGCGCCCTGTTCCGGCGCTGCATCCGCACCGGCCAGCGCTTTTCCCTGGAGCTGGATCTGCTGACCGCCCGCCAGAACCTGCGCCGGATGACCCTGACCGGGCGCCCGCTCAAGCGCGGCGGCCGGATTCAGCGCATCGCCGGCACCCTGGTGAACCGAACCGCGGAGCTGGAACGGGACCGGGCATTGGCGCAGGTGCACCAGCTGCTGTCCGCCACCATCGAGGCCACCCCGGATCTGGTGGCCGCGGTCGACACCGAGCTGAATCTGCTGCACTGCAACACCCCGTTCGCCAGCCAGTTCGCCCGCATCTTCGGCCAGACCCCAAGCGCCGGCCAGAACCTGCGCCAGCTGCTGGCGCAGCACCCGAACGAACGGCGACTGATCGAACGTTTGTGGCAGCGAGCGTTTGAGCGCGGCAGCTATGTGGTGGAAATGCCGCTGGCGCAGCAGGACCGCGAGCTGCCAATCTACGAATTCCACTACCAACGCCTGACCAACGATCAGGGCGACGTGGTGGGCGCGGTTCATGTCGGCCGCAACATGGGCACCCGCAGCCAGGCGGGCCATGGTCGCGATACCCGCCTGCGCCACGACCCGGTCACCGGGCTGATGAATCGTCGGGAGTTCATCGCCCGGCTGCTGCGCACCCTGGAACAGAAAACCCAGCGCGACAGCTGCGACAGCCTGCTGTACCTGGACCTGGACGGTTTCGAGCGCTTCAACGACCAAGCCGGCAGCGGCACCTGCGACCGTTACCTGCGGGAACTGGCCGGCAATCTGGGGGTGCGCATCCGCCAGCGGGATGCCCTGGCGCGGCTGTCCGGCGACACCTTTGTGCTGCTGATTGAGAATTGTCCGGAGCCCCGGGCGCGGAAAATTGCCGACGACATCCTCGAGCTGGTGCGCCAGTTCGTCTTCGAGTGGCAGGGTCAGAAACTGCAAACCACCGCCAGCGGCGGCCTGCTGGTGATGGAAGGCGACACCCCGCACGACCCGGAAACGCTGATCAGCCAGGCCGCCGACCTGTGCCACAGCGCCAAGGTGTCGGGCCGCAATCGCATCCACACCGCGCCGGTACAGAGCACGGCCCTGGACGACAACGAGACCAGCCAGCGGCTCGATCAGCTGCGCAGCGCCCTCGACACCGGCGAGCTGATTCTGGAGTTCCAGACTCTGCGCCCGGTGGCCAGCGCCACCTGGGGCGATCACATCGAGATTCTGTGCCGGATTCCCGGCACCGACGCGCAGGAACCGGCGCTGCGACCGGACCAATTTCTGCCCGTGGCCGAGCGTTTCGACCTGGCCAAACGACTGGACCGCCAGGTCATCCGTCAGACCCTGCGCTGGCTGAGCCAGCACAAACTGCTGGAGCCGAGGCTGAAGTATTGCGGTTTCAACCTGTCACTGGCGAGCGTGCTGGACGACAGCTTTGCCGACTTCCTGGAAGCGGAGCTGGCGCAATCGCCGTTCCGTGCCGACTGTTTCTGCCTGGAGATCCGGGAAGCCCACGCCACCCAATACCCCGACGACGTCACGGTGCTGTGCGACGCGCTGCACCGGATCGGCTGCCGGGTCGCGCTCGACGGGGCCGGCGCGTCGGTGGAAAGCTACCGGCTGGCGGCACGACTGCCGGTCGATATCATCAAGCTCGACCGGCGCATGATGGAAAATCTGGAGGAAGAGCCGGTGCAGCAGGTGATGCTGGAGGCGCTGCACCGGATTGCCGAGGCGGCGGGCAAGGCCACCGTCGCCACCTTTATCGAAAACGACGACACCCTGCGCAAGGTCCGGACCCTGGGCATTCATTTCGGCCAGGGTTTCCGGCTGTCGCAGCCGCAACCGCTGGCCGCCCTCACGCCGGCCGCGGTGGAACTCAGCACCGGGCGCATCGGCGGGTAAGTGGTTGCTGGGGCAGCTCCCAGCACACCCGTCGGATTACTTCAGGGCCGCGCTCTAAGCCGCCTACCAGCCCTCCAACGGGATGCCGTGTTCCCTGAGGTAGTCGCCGTGGGCCTTCAGGTAGTCCTCCATCAAGGGTGCAAAGTCCGCCGGATCACCCGGCAGCTCTGTGGCCTGCATGCGCATCACCTCAATCTCATTGCCAATCTGGTTCGAAATCCACACCACCACGGTGCCGCCGGGGGCCAGGCCAATGGTCATGAAGTTCCGGGGGCCGGCATACACGCCCATCGGCGTCTTGTAGGTGGCCGGCTCCCGCATTCGGTCCAGCAGGTCGGGCGGCACCTGAATGATCTTGGTGTAATATTTCTGCTCGGCGTAGGAAAACCAGTTGACCAGAATCAGTTCCGGAAAGGGGTCAACTTAAGCCCCAGCTCCAGTTGGACCGTGGGGCCCCTTCCAGCAGCAGCCCACGGTGCCGATGGGCTGGCGCCAGCTCCGCTCGCCCGACTTCTCCAGAAACATATCGGTCACCCATACTTCGTAGTGCTTGGGGGCAGCCACGTCGATATACCAGCTTGTGTCGTC
>JBPEXU010000443.1:0-1717 GCA_052031225.1 Marinobacter sp.
CCTCGTGCAGATCGCGATCGGCCTTCTGTTCCTGGCCACATTGCCACGGCGCGGCCGTCGAGAAATTCTTGAAGACTTCAATGGCAGAGATGCTGTGGCAGCGGTCCTGCCCGACGCGAAACGCGGCATAGCTGGCGATCTTCGGATACGTCAACGGATTCTGAAATCCAAGCCGACGGACTTAGCACTCGGCTGAAAGAACCCCATGGCATTCGAGGCTCAGGCCTGCGCAAATGTAAACCTGGAGCGGCCCAATCCCGCGACAGGTGCAGATTGATGCTATCGGGTTTGGGCGGGCATCCACACCATACAGTTCAAGCATCGCTCACAGGTATCGAAACCCCTTGAGGCGCGACGCAGGGACTGAAAAATCATCAGGCGCCCCTTGGGGCACGCGCTCGAGCCGTCAAGTTGATACTGCGTCCTCTGCTGCCTGCTCTTTCCTGTTTCTCCGCCGACCACCAGATTCGCCAGAACGTCAAAGATTTGGCAGGTGCGCGACAGAGGTAGCGACCTTCATCCATATGCAAAACTTATGGCCTGTATACGTTTGAACCCAATTGTGCAGGCGCAGCGAGTTTCTAAGCTCGAAGCAGATCGTTCAGCATCGCCGCAGCGCGAACCAATGCATCCAGGGAGCCAAGAACAATGAATGAAACTTTTGCCAGCTCGAACAGACGCTCTGTGCCGTCCCGTCGCCAGGTCATGGCGGGACTGGTAGGAGCAGCCGGCGCACTGGCCCTGGGTCCCGGCATTGCCCGAGCCCAGCCAAATAACCTTCGCTGGGGTTCCGCAAGCCTGGGTTCATCCGGCTATGTGATCCTCGAAGCCATGTCCAATGTTTGCAACAAGTACATGGATCAGAAGAGTTCGGTTTTCGCGACAACCGGCACGCTGGAAAACTTCGCCCTGATGGATGCCGAAGACCTGGAGTTCTGCCACACGACTTCATTTGACTGGCAACTCGCCCACGAAGGCCAGAAGCCCTTCAAAGCCCCGATCAAGGCCAATCAGATGTTTGCATATATCCAGTGGCTCATTCCGCCCCTGGTCAACGCAGATTCGGACATCCACACCGTTACCGATTTGGCTGGCCACAGCTTTGGCGCGGCGACACCGGCTGCAGGCTCCACCCAGATGGCCAAACTGATGCTGCACGAAGCTGGGGTATTGGATCAGATCGACTGGGTTTACGGTGGCCTGGGCGAGGTCTACGAAAGCTTTTCAGTCGGCAACACCGACAGTGTCTACGGTGTGTTCACCAACGGCACCCCATTAAATCTGATCACCCAGATGGAACTGACCCGCAAACTGCGCGCGCTAGAATACTCGGAAGAGGTGCTCAAGAAGGTAAACGCCCGCAATCCCGGCATCGTTATCGGCGAACTGACGCCAGAAAACTGGCCCGCACTCGATCGCCCGATCCGGACCCCGAAAATCACCGGAATCCTCGGCTCTGACGACCGGGTCACGCCCGAGATCGGCTATGAGGTGACCAAGACCATTCTCGACAACGCCGAGGAAGTGCGCAGCTTTGGCGTGCCCCTTGCGGGCGTAAATCCAGAAGACGCGGTGCTGAACCTTCTCCCCTCATTCCCGGTCAACGCCGGCGCGGCCCAGTACTTCAAGGAGCAGGGAACCTGGCGCGAAGAGTTGATCATAGCCGAGGTCTAACTCGGTGACCAAGGCAAGCGGCAATCCGGGCGTAAGCAGAAAG
>JBPEXU010000444.1:0-4890 GCA_052031225.1 Marinobacter sp.
GCTGGTCCTTCCTCGATGGCGACTGCAAAGAAGGCCACTGGTACGAAGCCTCGGGCGGGATGATCTGCTTTGTCTACGACGATTCACCGGACGAGCCGCAATGCTGGACCTTCTTCCTGGAACCCGAAGGGCTTGTCGCGCGGTTCCGGAACCAGCCCGGCAGCACGGTCCTTTACGAGGTCGGCCGGACCGAGGACGAGATGCTCTGTACCGGACCCGAGGTTGGCGTCTGATCCTTGCGGGCGCCGGTCACATGCGGCCTCAGAAAAGCGATCCCTGTTCGGGTTTTCCCGCGTCCCGGTTGCGCGATGCGGGTTTTCCGCTGCGTCGCGCGCCGCCCGGACCGCCAGAGCCGCCCTCCGGTGGCGTCGCCGAACCCGCGCCGACCGTGATGCGACCATCGGCGAACTGGATTTCCAACGCTTCGGCGGCATCGGCCTGTGCCGCACGGGTCAGCACGGCGCCATCCCCGTCGCGCACGACGGCATAGCCGCGCTCCAGCGTCGCCTCGTATCCCAGTGTCTCATGAAGCCGCGACACGGCCGCCAGCCGCTCAGCGGCGTTGCGCAGACGGTCGTTGCCAAGCGCCGCAAGCCGGGCACCCAGCCGATCAAGGTCCTGCCGTCGCCGCGCAATATCCCGCGAGATCGGTTCGACCCGCAGCCGCGACGCGCGAAGATCGAAAGCCTCTCTCTGCCGTCGCATGGCGCGTTCCAAACCCGGCACCAGACGCTCGGCCCGATCGCCCAGCCGGTCGCCCGCCCGCGCCAGGGTGTAGGTGAGCGCGACCGGGGCGGTAACGTCAAACTGAACCGGCCCGCTGAGCGCCTGCATCAGCGCCTCGCGGCCCGCCGGATCGAGTTCGAGCGCGCGGTTCAGCGCGTGTTCGACGATGGCACTGATCGCCGCCAGTAGCGTCGGGCCTGGCAGCATCAGGGTTTGATCCCGACATGCAGGGCGACAATGCCGCCGGTCATGTTGTAGTAGCGGCAGTTCACCAGGCCGGCCTGCTCCATCATGCCCTTGAGCGTGTCCTGGTCGGGGTGCATGCGGATGGATTCGGCCAGGTACTTGTAGCTTTCGCTGTCGCCGGCGATCAGTTGCCCCATCAGCGGCAGCGCGGTGAAGGAGTAGGCGTCATAGGCCTTGCTCAGCAGCGGGTTGGTGGGTTTGGAGAACTCCAGCACCATCAGCTTGCCGCCCGGTCTCAGGACCCGGGTCATGTCCCTCAGCGCCTGATCCTTGTCGGTGACATTGCGCAGGCCGAAGGCGATGGACACGGCGTTGAAGGTGTTGTCGGGAAACGGCAGGCGCTCGGCGTCGGCCTGCACGTACTCGATATTGCCGGCGTAACCCCGGTCGGTCAGCCGGCTGCGGCCCACCTGCAGCATGGACGCATTGATGTCCGCGAGCACGACCTTGCCGGACGGACCCACCAGATCGGAGAACTTCATGGTCAGGTCGCCGGTGCCGCCGGCAATGTCCAGGACCTGGTGACCCGGCCGGACACCGGACAGCTCAATGGTGAAGCGTTTCCAGAGCCGGTGGATACCCATGGACATCAGGTCGTTCATGAGGTCGTATTTGCCCGCGACGCTGTGGAAGACCTGAGCGACCTGGCTGGCCTTCTGGCTCTTGGGGACGTTGCGGAAACCGAAGTGGGTGACCTCGTCCTGGCCGGTACCGTTGCGGGTGGAATTCGCTGGCGTTTGCTGCTCGCTCATGGGAAAGGCTGTCCTGTCAGAATCTGAACCCCGTATTCTAACGGTTGGCGGGGTGGCTACAAGTTTAATACCGCCTTACACTTTAAATCCCTGTCATTTTGCAAGAGAAAGCCGATCCATGTCTGTCATTGATGTCCATCGAGCCCATGCCCTGGATAAGGCGCACGCCCGCGAGGCGGCGGAAACCCTGGCCAGGGATCTGTCGAAACAGTTTGATGTGCACTATCAGTGGGAGGGCGATGTGATGAAGTTCCGGCGCAGCGGCGTCAAGGGCCAGCTCAACATTACTCCGGACGATCTCCACATCCGCCTGGAACTGGGGTTGATGCTGCGCCCGTTCAAGCACCGCATCGAGCAGGAAATCCACAGCCAGCTGGATCAGATCATCCAGGCCTGACCGGGTTACAGGTCGGCCGGCAGCTCGAACGGGCTCGGGTGGCCCTGCAGGATGTTGTCCAGCACCTTTCGTTCCCGCCGGACCAGGCGCTCGATGAGCGTGTCGACGTCGTCCATTTTCCGGAACGCGCTGTAGCCCCGGTGCAGAAAACTGTGCAGGTCGGTCAGGTCGGCCATTTCCGCCGGCGCCCGGGCCGCCGACAGCAGCCAGCCCAGCGACCGGCTGCGGACGTAGCGATCCAGTTGCTGGCCGACTTCCGCCACCAGAGCGATCTGGCGTTCCCGGTCGGCCAGCCGCTCGCTGGCGCGAAAGGCGTGGCAATAGCGTTCGGTGTCGAGCCGGTCGACCGGAATCTGCAGTTGCTGACAGCGTTCGGCCAGCTCCAGGTCCAGCGCCTGGGTCAGCAGGTTGAGTTCCACCAGACCCGCCAGGGTGTCGAGCAGGCTGTCGGGCAGCCATTTCACCATTTTCGGAAACACCCGGTCGATGTTGTCGTCCCGTCGGGTCATGCCGGTCGGTGCGTACAGATCGGTGAGCAGGAATTCCAGGCCGGTATGGTAGCCCGGGTGCTCGTACAGATCCCGATGGCTTGCCTTGAGGCGCTCGGCCTGCCAGTCGGCCACGACGCGGGTGGTGGGTGCCAGCGGGTGACTGGCTTTGTGCTGGCGAAAGTCGTAATAGGCCAGCAGCTGGCGTTGCAGGCGACGCCCCGCGTCTGTGGTTACAGGGGTGGTGACCAGCCGGTCACGGTACATGGTCCGCTCCGCAAATACCGAAAGAATGAGGCCGGTAGTTTAGCGGAGGGCGGCGCGGGTTGCAGCCCGATCAGGCCTGGGAGGCGATGGGCAGGGTTTCGAAGCCGGGCACCCACTCTTTGCTGTCGAGGGTGATGAAGTGGCTGGGCGCCTGGGTTTCGACAATGCGCATGGTGGTCGGGCTCTGGCGCGCGCTGGCGAGCATGGCGTTGCGGTCGAGGATGCGATCGACCGCCGGAATCAGGAAGGTGCCGTGGCGCACATGGTTGTAGACGCTGGTGTCGGTCCGGCTCATCCAGTCCATGATGTTTTCGATGTTGCGGACGATGGTCAGGTGATCCCGGGTGGCGGAAAACAGGTTGCTCAACAGCTGTTTCTTGCGCGGATTCATTTTGCCGAAGAAGGTCTGGCCATAGGCCGATGACGGCGCGCTGTTGATCAAACGGATCACCCAGGGCCACATGCCGTGGCTGACCGGCTCCAGCAGCATGGTGACCAGGGCGTGCAGCTTGCCCTGCGGCAGCACCGGGGCTTCCAGCACCACTTCCACGTCTTCGTACAGTTCCGGCCACTGACGGATCGCCTCCAGCACCACGGCACCGCCCCGGGAGTGCCCGTGCACGCGGATATTGCGGGTGCTGGGCAGGTTGGCCAGGGCCTGATTGAGAATGCACGCGTCGTATTCGATGGTAGCCTCAAGGTGCTTGATCGGCACTTCCCAGTCCGGGCTTTCCGGCGTGACCCCGTTGACCGGGATGTGGTAGTTGCTGCAGGTCAGCAGGATCAGTTCGGTGGTGGGCGCTTCGTAGGCCTGGGTGAAGTAGCAGTGGTTTTCCAGAAAACCGTGTACGCCGATGACGGTCTGCTCGGCCTTGCCGCTGTGGTTGCGAACCGAAACCGCGCCTTTGCCGACACGATAGACCCGGCCCGAAAACATCTCGGAATAGGCGCTTTCGATCGGCTTTATCAGCTTGCGGACATGGCTCGCTTTCATAACAGTCTCCTCCGGGCGCGGTAATGGACGACAATGACGGCCTTCTGGTAGCCGACTTTCTGGTTTTACCGCGTTGCCGGGGTGGGTGTATTGGCGCCGGCTACGGAAAATCGGCTCACCTGTGGCCAATGGCTGTGCCCCGGTGATGCTAATAACCATCTCACCGCGCCTTATAACCAGTATAGGGGCGAAGGGTTACCTGCATGTAATTTTTTGTAACCGCGTGCGCTGGTGCCCGTGTGGAGCCCCCACGGGTTGTCTGGCACAATGCGGACTTCGGTTTCCACCTACTTTTTCGCGTACCATGGGTGCGCCTTCGATACAGCGTTTCTGACCCCGGGGATCAACAGGTTTGAGTCACCAGCAATCCCATCTCCTGCTGCCCGCGGATTCGGCCTGGCTGGCCCTGGAGCGTCCGGACAACCCGATGACCATCACCGTGATGCTGCGGGTTGATGGCCTCACCGCGCCACGGTTCCGGGAGTTTCTGCAGGTGTACTGGCTGGCATGGGAACGGTTCCGTTACCGTCCGGTACAGCGTGCGCCGGGCTGGTGGTGGGAGCGGGCACCGGACTTTGACGTCGGCCGCCATCTCGACGTGGTGCTCGACCGGTTCAGCCCGGACGCGCTGCAGGACTGGGTGTCCGCTCGCCTCAACCAACCGCTGCCGTTGCACCGGCCGCTCTGGAAGTTCTGGCTGGCGCCGAACGCCGAGGGTGGAGCCGCGCTGCTGTTGCGCATTCATCATTGCTACGCCGACGGCCTGTCACTGCTGGGCGTGTTTGACCAGTTGTGTCCGCCGTCGCCCCGGCAGCATCCGGCCCTGTACGGGTGTCCGGAAAACGGGGAGTTGGCGCGCTGGCGCAAGGCGGCCCAGGACTGGCTGACGCGGCTGTCGGCGTCCGCCGGGTCTCCTGATACCCCGGACGCCTCAATGTCCGCGGGCACTGACAGTCCGGGGCTGGAGCGCTGGGCTCAGCAGGGCCTGCGACTGGTCAGCGAAGTGAGTGAATTCCTGGC
>JBPEXU010000445.1:0-6012 GCA_052031225.1 Marinobacter sp.
CGGGCGGACGGCCCGGGCCTGAGCGGTTACTTGACTTTCGGGTCCAGTTCGCCGGACTCGTAGCGCTGGAACATGGCTTCCAGGCTGATCGGCTTGATCTTGCTGGCCATACCGGCGGTACCGAAGGCTTCGTAGCGGGCGACACAGATGTCGTGCATCGCCTTGACGGACTCCTTCAGGTATTTACGCGGATCGAACTCGGCCTTGTTGTTGGCCAGGAAGCGACGGATGGCACCGGTCGAGGCCAGACGCAGGTCGGTGTCGATGTTGACCTTGCGCACCCCGTGCTTGATGCCCTCAACGATCTCTTCTACCGGCACGCCGTAGGTTTCCGGAATCTCGCCACCGAATTCGTTGATCACTTTCAGCCACTCCTGGGGCACGGAGCTGGAGCCGTGCATGACCAGATGGGTGTCCGGAATCCGGGCGTGGATTTCCTTGATCCGGTCGATGGCCAGGATGTCACCGGTGGGCGGGCGGGTGAACTTGTAGGCTCCGTGGCTGGTGCCGATGGCGATGGCCAGGGCGTCCACGTGGGTTTTCTTCACGAAGTCGGCGGCTTCTTCCGGATCGGTCAGCATCTGGCTGTGATCCAGGGTGCCCTCGGCGCCAATGCCATCTTCTTCACCGGCCTGCCCGGTTTCCAGAGACCCCAGGCAGCCCAGCTCCCCTTCCACGGACACGCCACAGGCGTGGGCCATGTCCACCGTCCGGCGAGTAACGTCGACGTTGTACTCGTAGTCGGTCGGGGTTTTGCCGTCCTCACCCAGCGAGCCGTCCATCATCACCGAGCTGAAGCCAAGCTGAATGGAGCGCTGGCACACTGCCGGGCTGGTGCCGTGGTCCTGGTGCATGACCACCGGAATGTGGGGAAATTCCTCGATTGCCGCCAGAATCAAGTGGCGCAGGAACGGCGCACCGGCGTACTTGCGGGCACCGGCAGACGCCTGCACGATCACCGGGGAGTCGGTCTTGTCGGCCGCTTCCATGATGGCGCGCATCTGCTCGAGGTTGTTGACGTTAAAGGCTGGCACACCGTAACCATGCTCGGCGGCATGATCCAGAAGTTGCCGCAGCGAAATCAGGGCCATGGGTTTCGTCTCCTTGGGTTAAGAATGATGACTTCAGGCACCGCGCTCTTCGAGCACAGCCACTGCCGGCAGGGTTTTGCCTTCCACAAATTCCAGGAACGCACCACCACCGGTTGAGATGTAGGAAATCTTGTCGGCGACGCCGTACTTGTCAACCGCCGCGACGGTATCACCACCGCCGGCCAGAGAGAAGGCGTCGCTCTCGGCGATGGCCTGCGCCAGCGCCTGGGTACCGTTACCGAACTGGTCGAACTCGAACACCCCGACCGGGCCGTTCCAGAGGATCGTGCGGGCGTTCTTCAGCAGCTCGGCAAACTTGCCGGCGGTGGCCGGGCCAACGTCCAGAATCATGTCGTCGGCACCCACGTCGGCGATCTTCTTGGTGGTCGCCGGCGCGGTCTCGGCAAACTCGGGCGCCACCACCACATCTTCCGGCAACGGGATTTCGACCCGTGCGGCGATGTCCCGGGCGGTGTCGATCAGGTCGTGCTCACACAGGGATTTGCCCACCGGATGACCAGCGGCAGCCAGGAAGGTGTTGGCGATACCGCCGCCGACAATGATCTGGTCGCACACCTGGGACAGCGCATTCAGCACGTCCAGCTTGGTGGACACTTTGGAACCGCCGACAATCGCTACCACCGGCTTCTCCGGGTTGTCCAGCGCCTTGCCCAGAGCGTCCAGTTCGGCCGCCAGCAGCGGTCCGGCACAGGCTTCCGGGGCAAAGCGGGCGACTCCGTGGGTGGAGGCCTGAGCCCGGTGAGCGGTGCCAAAGGCGTCCATCACAAACACGTCACACAGCGCGGCGTACTGCCGGGCCAGGGCTTCGTCGTCCTTCTTCTCGCCCTTGTTGAAGCGCACGTTCTCGAACAGCACCACCTCGCCGTCGGCCAGTTCCACCCCGTTCAGGTAGTCCTTGACCAGGCGAACTTCCTGCCCCAGCAGCGACGACAGGTGCTCGGCCACCGGCTTCATGGAGGCGGCCTCATCGTATACCCCTTCTTCCGGACGCCCCAGGTGCGACATCAGCATGACCTTGGCGCCGGCGTCCCTGGCCGCCTGAATCGTCGGCAGCGAGGCGCGGATGCGGGCATCGCTGGACACCTTGCCGTCCTTGACCGGGACATTCAGGTCTTCACGGATCAGGACCCGCTTACCAGCCAGATCCAGGTCAGTCATTTTTTTGATGGCCATTGTCTTTTTCCCTTGAGTTGATCGAATCAAATCAGTCGTCAGTCTTGGTCAGCCAGCACTGGCTGACGTCCAGCATCCGGTTCGCAAAGCCCCATTCGTTATCGAACCAGCACAACACTTTCACCATGGTGCCACCGGTGACCCGGGTCTGGCCGCCATCCACAATGCCGGAATGGGAATCGTGGTTGAAATCGGCGCTGGCCAGCAGCTCATCGGTGTACCCCAAAATGCCCTGCAGCGGGCCCGACGCCGCCGCCCGGATCAGGGCATTGACCGTCGCTACGTCGGTCGCGGTGCGCACGTTCACCACCATGTCGATGGCCGAGACGTTGAGCGTCGGCACCCGCATCGCCACCGAACTGAAGCGCCCGTGCATGTGCGGCAACAGCCGTTCGATGCCCCGGGCCAGGCCGGTATCGACCGGCACAATGTTGTGCAGTGCGCTGCGGGTGCGGCGAAGGTCCTGATGGTGGTAGGCGTCAATGACCGGCTGGTCGTTCATGGCGGCGTGAATCGTGGTGGTGCTGCCGTGCTCAACGCCCAGGGCGTCATCCAGCACCTTGATCACGGGCACCAGACAGTTGGTGGTGCAGGAGCCCGCCGCCACGATCCGGTCCTCCGGGCCAAGCTGGTGGTCGTTGATGCCGAACACCACGGTGCGATCGACATCCGCCTCCGCCGGCTGGGAAAACAGCAGACGTCCGGCGCCCGAGGCCAGGTGTTTCTCCGCGGTTGCCCGGTCGGAATAGGCGCCGGAGCACTCCAGCACCAGGTCGACATCCAGCAGCCGCCAGGGCAGATCCGCCGGATCGGGATGCCGCAGAACCCGAATGCGGTCGCCGTTGACCACCAGTTCGTCCCCCGCCACCGACACCTGGCCCTGGAAACGGCCATGGGTGGAGTCGTATCGGGTCAGGTGAGCGATGGTGTCGATGTCCGACAGCTCATTGATCGCGACCACCTGCAGGTGGTCGCGATAGCCATTCTCATACAGCGCCCGCAACACGCACTGGCCGATCCGGCCATAGCCGTTGATGGCGATGCGAAACGGCTCTGAGCGGGTCATCAGGCGTCCAGCAGTTCGGCAGCCACTTCGAGGATGTTGTCGACGGTAAAGCCGAATTCCTGGAACAGCTCACCGGCCGGCGCCGACTCACCGAAGGTGGTCATGCCAATAACCCGGCCGTCCAGGCCGACGTACTTGTACCAGTAGTCCTCGATGGCGGCTTCAATGGCAATCCGATTGGTGACTTCCAGCGGCAGCACCTGCTGCTTGTATTCGGCCGGCTGGGATTCGAACACATCCGTGGACGGCATGGACACCACCCGGACACGCTTACCCTGCTCACGCAGCTTGGTGGCGGCGTCCTGGGCCAACGCCACTTCCGAACCGGTGGCAATCAGGATCAGTTCCGGGGTGCCGTCGCTGTCGGACAGCACGTAGCCGCCCCGGGCCACATTGGCCAGCTGCTGGTCGTCGCGCGCCTGGTGCGGCAGACCCTGGCGGGAGAATACCAGAGCCGTCGGCCCGTCCTTGCGCTCCAGCGCCGCTTTCCAGGCCACCGCCGACTCCACGGTGTCGGCCGGGCGCCAGGTGCTCATGTTCGGGGTGGTGCGCAGGCTGGCCAGCTGTTCAATGGGCTGGTGGGTCGGGCCGTCTTCGCCCAGACCGATGGAATCGTGGGTGAACACGAAGATCGAACGCTGTTTCATCAGCGCCGCCATGCGCACGGCGTTGCGGCAGTATTCCATGAAGATCAGGAAGGTCGCGCCGTAGGGGACGAAGCCACCGTGCAGGGCGATGCCGTTCATGATCGCGGCCATGCCGAATTCCCGCACGCCGTAGTAGATGTAGTTGCCGCTGGCGTCGTCTTTGGTCAGGCCTTTCGAGCCGGACCAAATTGTCAGGTTGGACCCGGCCAGGTCGGCGGAACCGCCCATCAGCTCCGGCAGCAGCGGGCCATAGGCGTTCAGGGTATTCTGGGAGGCTTTACGGGAAGCGACGGTTTCGCCCTTGGCCTGGCACTCGCGGATGTAGGCTTCGGCCTTTTCGGCGAAGTCGGCCGGCAACTCGCCCGCCATCCGGCGCTTGAATTCGGCGGCCAGTTCCGGCTCGGCCTGCTCATACGCGGCAAAGGCTTCGTCCCATTCGCGCTGGGCGGCCGCGCCTTTCTCACGGGCATCCCAAGCGGCGTAGATTTCCGACGGCACTTCAAACGGCGCGTGGGACCAGCCCAGGGCTTCACGGGTCAGGGCGATTTCGTCCTCACCCAGCGGTGCGCCGTGGCACTCTTCCTTGCCCTGCTTGTTGGGCGAACCGAAGCCGATGATGGTCTTGCAGCAGATCAGCGTCGGCTGATCGGTGTTGGCGCGGGCGGCCTCAACCGCGGCCCGGATGGCCTCGGGATCGTGACCGTCCACGTTCGGAATCACTTGCCAGCCATAGGACTCGAAGCGCTGCGGCGTGTTGTCGGTAAACCAGCCTTCGACTTCACCGTCGATGGAAATGCCGTTGTCGTCGTAGAAGAAGATCAGCTTGCCCAGTCCGAGGGTGCCCGCCAGCGAGGCCACTTCGTGGGAAATGCCCTCCATCAGACAGCCATCGCCGAGGAAGGCGTAGGTGTAGTGGTCAACAATGTTGTGCCCCGGGCGATTGAATTGCGCCGCCAGGGCTTTCTCCGCGATGGCAAAGCCAACGGCGTTGGCAATGCCCTGGCCAAGCGGACCGGTGGTGGTTTCAACGCCCGGAGTGTAGCCGTACTCCGGGTGGCCCGGCGTTTTGGAGTGCAGCTGACGGAAGTTCTTGAGATCGTCGATGGACACGTCGTACCCGCTCAGGTGCAGCAGGGAGTACTGCAGCATGGAGCCGTGGCCATTGGACAGCACAAAGCGGTCACGGTTGACCCACTGCGGGTTGGCCGGGTTGTGTCTGAGGTAGTCGTTCCACAGCACCTCGGCGATATCCGCCATACCCATGGGCGCACCCGGGTGGCCGGATTTGGCTTTCTGAACCGCATCCATGCTCAGCGCGCGAATGGCGTTGGCGAGATCTTTACGGGACGGCATTGACGATTCTCCAATGTTGATCGGGAAATATTCGGACAGCAAAAGCGAGCTGGTTAAAAAAGAGGCGCGTATTTTCGCCGATTACGGTGTGCGGGGGCAAATCGACGGGCCAAGGTTTGACGATTCTTTGCCTGTGGATTCCCGAAACACCGCCAATCCGGACGGTGTTCAAAGATTTATAAATCTATATCAAAAAATTTTGATATGGCTATTGATTGACCAACCAAACCGCCCTACACTTCGCCCCCATGACCTCAGCACACGCACACGTCGAACAACGCTCCTCCGTGGATGCCCTGGCCCCGATCTTCAAAGCGAGCGGTGATCCGCTGCGGCTGGAGATTCTGCGCGTGCTGCGCCGCGACACCTTCGGCGTTCTGGAACTCAGCCAGCTCTTTGACATGCGCCAGTCCGGTATGAGCCATCACCTCAAGGTGATGCACAAAGCCGGCCTGCTGGAACCCCAGCGCGAAGGCAACGCCATTTTTTACCGGCGCCCGCTGCACCTGGACAGCGACAAACTGATCGACCAGACCATCCGGCAGATTTTCGACACCGTCGACCGGGTGCCACTGCCCGAACATTTGCAGGCCCGAATCGAAGCCATCCGCAAGCAGCGGGCGGAGCAGTCCCAGGCGTTTTTCGCCCGGCACGCCGAGCA
>JBPEXU010000446.1:0-7190 GCA_052031225.1 Marinobacter sp.
GATGTAGTGCTCCTGATCCGCGACCGCGACATCCTCGGTGTGGCTAATGCGGTAGCTGGTGATGCCCGCCAGCAGCAACAGAAACGCCGCATTGCCGAAAAACAGGCCGTCCGGCCCCAGCACGTCGATCAGCTTGGCCATCACCACGGGACCGAGCACGCTGCCAACACCGTAACTGAGTAGCAGGGTTGCGCTGGCAGATACGATCCTGGACGCTTCCATCCGATCATGGGTGATCGCCACCGCAATCGGGTACAGCGCCGCCGACAGCCCGGTAAACACCCCCACCAGCAGTGTCAGCAGCCACAAATTGGCGGCGCCGGTCAGGGCCACACCGCCCGCCGCGCCCGCCGACACCAGGGCAACACAGAACATCACCCGGCGACGATCAAAGTGATCACACACCCGGCCCAACGGCCAGGCCAGAATCATCGCCGCGACGATGGCGCTGGCCATGAACATCGAGGTTTCCGACACATCCAGGCCGACGAGGGTCGCGTACACGGGTCCGAGGGCGTAGAAGCCACCAATCATCGCACCACAGATGAGCGCTCCGGCAACCCCGGAAAACGATTGCCGGGCCAGGGTGACGATGGACATCCTGCTGGTCTGTTCAATCGCGGGCGCTTCCATCCGAGTCAACGCCAGCGGGATTAAGGCCAGCGTCAGCAGCATCGCGGCCAGCGAAAATGGCATGAAATTGGCCGGGTCGCCAACATTGACGATCAGCTGCCCCCCGGCGGCCGACAGATAAAAGACGATCTGATAGATGGCGAACAACGTGCCCCGGTTGGCGTTGGTGGCCCGGCTGGAAAACCAGCTTTCGATGATCACCAGAACCCCGGCAATGCTGAAGCCCGAGAGCACCCGCAGCAGCGCCCAGACTTCGGACGACAGCACCATCGGATAGATCAGCGCCACCACCGCAGCCATCGCCGCGAACACCGCAAAGGCCCGGATATGGCCCACCCGCCCGATGATCCGGTGCACGGTCAGGGTACCGACCACAAACCCCACGGAATAACAAACCAGCACCCAGCCGATCACATCGGGGGAGACCTGCTCAAGACTCAGCCGGATACCGAGCAGCGTCATCAGAAAGGCATTGCCGCTGACCAGCAGCACAATGCTCAGAATCAGTGCGGACAACGAGGCGACCATTCGTGTCATGACATCAGCTCCGGTGGCACATGAAGGCGGTGAATAAATCCGGCGACAGGTCGCAGGGCAGCCGGAGTTGCCGGGCACAGGCATTACACCAGTGCCGAAGCGACCAGGAAACTAAGCACTTCCCGAGATCCCCAGAGCTCGCAAACGCAGACCAGCACTTGGTTTTACACGGTTTTACATTAATCGGTCGTAACAGACCGCAAGGCCCGGAGCAGGTAACATTAATTCAAGCTATTTACTGAGCCGTGAGCGCCTCGATATGAAAAAAACGGACTGGCCCATCCGCTGGGATCTGCTGCTTCGCTATCGTCTGATCGAAACCATTGCCTTGTGGGAAGGCCGGCTGACCACCAATCACATCTGCCACAGCTTTGGTATCGGCCGCCAGCAAGCGTCCAAGGACATCAACACCTACCTCCGGGAACTGGCCCCGGGCAATCTGGAATACGACCGTCACCTCAAGGGCTACGTGCCGGCGGAAACCTTCCGACCCGTCGTCACCCGCGGCGTGGTCGGTGAATACCTCGACCTGCTGGCGCGCCAGCAGAATCTGAGCCAGACCTTCGAATCCCTGCAGCTGGCGCTGCCGGGCAGCCATGTGGTCCAGGGCCCGTGCCGGGTGATTGCGCCGGAAACCATGCGCGCCGTGGTCAGCGCCACGCGCCATGGCCGCCAGCTGAAGGCCAGCTACGTTTCCCTCAGCCGTCCGGAGCCGCTGGAAAGCATTCTCGAACCCCACACCCTGGTGTGCACCGGCGACTCCTGGCACCTGCGGGCCTGGTGCGACGCCAACCGCGAATTCCGGGATTTCGCCCTGAGCCGATTCCGCGCCGCCCCGCAACTGTTGCGGCAGCGCGCCAGACACAGCCGGCAACAGGACGAGGACTGGAACCGCGAGGTCACACTGGTGGTAACACCGGACCAGCGCCTGAGTGAGGCCCAGCAGGACATCGTCGCCAGGGACTATGGCATGACCGACGGCCGGCTCGAAATCGACACCCGGGCCGCCCTGGCGCCCTACGTACTGGCACGCATGGGCATTACCTTCGACAACGAACACCCGGACCCATTGGTGCAACAACTTGAACTGGCCAATCCGGACCAGCTGGGTTTCGGCAGTCGCCGGGAACGGGCACTGAAGGCCGTCGCGGGTCTCAGCTAAGCCAGCCCTGTGAACCGACGGCTCGTTGTCTGGCCCTGGCTCACCGCACTGCTACTGACCGCTCCCGTTCTGGCCGCCGGCCAGTGCGGCGAACCGGCCACCGGGATCGCGCAAATACAGGGCCGTGGCGATACCTCGCCGCTGGTCGGACAGACCGTCACCGTTGAGGGCATTCTGACCCTCGATTCGCGCACCCAAGGCGGGTTTCAGGGCTTTTACCTGCAGCAGCCGGACGCCCTAACGGACCACGACCCCGCCACCTCCGAGGCCCTGTTTGTCTACACCCGACGCCAGGGTGGCAAACCCGGGCAGCGGCTCCGCCTGACCGGCCAGGTGCGGGAATTCCATGGTCTGACGGAACTGGCCGACATCCGGCACCTGCAAGTGTGCGGCGAACAACCGCTGCCGGCCGCCATCGAACTGGATCTGTCCACCGACCCTGATTTCGAAGCCCTGGAAAACATGCGGGTCCGGCTCCGCCATCCGGTCACCATCATCGACACCTACAACCTTGCCCGCTATGGCGAGCTGGCCCTGGCACCCTGGGATCCGGTCGTCGCGACCGAATACCTGGCGCCGGGGCCGGAGCTGCAGGCCATCCAGCCCGTCCGGTTGTTGCTGGACGATGGCCGGCGGCAACAACACCCACGCCCGTTGCCATGGCCGCCGGGGGGCCTGACTCCGGAACGCACCTTGCGCGCCGGTGACCGGGTAACAAACCTAGAGGGTGTACTGGATTTTCGTTACGGCGCCTGGCGGTTACAGCCGACCAAGCCGCCGTCGTTCGATCCGGTCAATGCCCGGCCACCAGCGCCCGCCCGGCCCTCCGGCCCGCATGTACGGGTGATGACCCTCAATCTCGAAAACCTTTTTAACGGCGACGGCACCGGTGGCGGCTTTCCGACCCCGCGCGGTGCCCGGTCCCCGGAGCAATTCCAGGCTCAGCTAAACCGGCTGGTGGCAGCCCTGAGCGCGCCGGACCCCGATATTCTGGCACTCACCGAGCTGGAGAACGATGGCTACGGCGCCACCAGCGCCATTGCCGAGCTGGTTCGGGCCCTGGGACCGGACTGGCGTTACGTCGCCACCCCCGGGCACGATGGCCGGGACGCCATTCGCACCGGCCTGCTGTACCGGCAGAACCGGGTGCTGCCGGTTGGACCGGCGCAGCGCCTGACCGCCCCGTCGGTTCGCCCCCCGGTGGCGCAGGTATTCCAGCGCCGCGACGGGGTCGATCGAGTCCGGGTGGTGGTGCCGCATCTGAAGTCCAAATCCTGTCGCAGCGCCCAGGGCCAGGACCGGGATCAGGGCGATGGCCAGGGCTGCTATGGGCAGCAACGGCTGGCGGCTGCTCAGGCCATGCTGGCCTGGCTCGAACAACTCCCGGACGTGGCAAACCTGGCCGGCACCCTGATCACCGGCGATTTCAACAGCTACTCCCGGGAACCCCCGATCCGGCGCTTCGAAGCCGCCGGTTACACCAATGCGGTGCGCCACTTCCATCCCTGCCAACCGTCGCGCTGCGATCACTACACCTATCGCTACAAGGGCCAGAAGGGCTCGCTGGATCACGCGCTGGTGTCGCCGGCTCTGATGTCCCGACTGATCCAGGCCCAGACCTGGAATATCAACGCGGACGAACCCCGGGCCCTGGGCTACCGCAACGATGGCCATGGCACGACCGCCCTGCCGGCACCCTGGCGCTCCTCCGACCACAACCCGATCCTCACCGACCTGCGCCTGTAACCGGCGCCCGGACAACTGGCCGTGCTGCCCTCACCGGCCGGCCAGGCTGCCAAGGCCGAACTCTCGGTGCCGAGTACACTGAGAGTTCGATCCGCCTACAGGACGCCAACATGAAACTCACCGCCCCCAATTTCTGGCCGGCGGCCCGCTCCGGGCAACGCTGGTTGCTCCGCGCCCGACGCCGGGTCAGCGACGTTGACGGCCACCGGATGGTTTATCTGGAACGCGGCCAGCCCGGGCCGGATCGCCCAACCGTCCTGCTGATCCACGGGTTTGCCTCGATGAAGGAGAACTGGGCCTTCTGGCTCCAGCGCCTGCCAGCGTCCTGGCACACATTGGTGCCAGACCTGCCCGGTCTTGGCGAAAGCGACTATCGGGCCGAGGCCAGCTACCGCTACGAAGCCCAGGCCGAGCGACTGCGGCAATGGCTCGCCAACCAGCCGACGGACAACCTCCACCTGGTCGGCAGCTCCATGGGTGGCGCCATTGCGGCGGTACTGGCCCACACCCTCGATACACCGCCGCGGTCACTGACGCTGCTCAACAGCGCTGGCATCCCGGAACATCCGCAGGCCGATCTGGACGCGCCGTTCGAGACCGACCGGGACAGCATCCTGATCCCGCAGGACTGGCCCGGGGTATACCGGATGTTCAACAGCGTCGGGACCGGCAAAGCCAGCATTTCCGGGATCGCCATGGCAGGCCTGCTGGGGCCGGATCTGCTGCGCCGCACCGACGCGCTGCGGCACATCTTCCGCGACATGGTGGCCGACCCGCTCGCGCCCGCGCGCTACCTAGGCGCCAGCAGCCCGCCGCTTCAGATTCAGTGGGGCAACCGGGACACGATTACCCCGACCCGCTGTGTCCGCTGGTTCGAAGCCGCGACCCCTCACGCCGAAATTCACGTGTTCCCGAACGTGGGCCACCTGCCCATGGTGGAAACACCCGGCCGGTCGGCGGCGGTGCTGAAAGCGTTTGTCCACCGTCACAACGGGTAATACCCGGGTTGGTCGGGCCAATTGGCCCGACTGGCCTGATCTGCCGTCAGCGGGGTCATGGGGCCGGCTCCGGCAGCAAGGCATAATCCGGCAGTATCCGCCATCCCTTGAATAACAAAAACAGTACATCATGAGGAACCCCATGCGCGCCTCCGTCTCCACGGCACAGGATCTGGGAATGCCGGCCATTTATCTGCATACGCTGGCCGGACTGTTGCACACTCTGGGGGTTGACGAGCAGGACCTGCTGCTGCGTGTCGGCCTGGACCCTGGCCGGCTGAACTCCACCGATCTTCGGGTCAGCCAGGCCCAGGCCAGCGAATTCGTCACCCGCGCCATCATCGAAAGCGGTGAGCCCGGGCTCGGCATCCTGTTGGCCCGGGAAATGGAACTGCCCCTGCACGGCGCACTCGGAACGGCGGTCATGAGCAGCCGGACACTGGAAGATGCGCTGGAACTGGTGACCCGCTATCTGTCGTTGCGGGCGCCGCACCTCCAAGTGTCGCGACGCATCGTCGACGACGATGCCTGTTACCGGGTTGAGTGCGATGTCGATATGGGGCCCTTGCACGGCTTTATTCTCGACGCCATGCTGTTTGGCTGCGTCACCATGGGGGCGCAACTGACCGGTGACATTGTCGAGGGCACCCGCATCCTGCGCCGCGGACCCGAGCCGCCCTATTTCCAGCGCTTCCGCGCCAGCATCCCGGTGCCGGTGGTCTATGGGGCGGACGAAGACGCCCTGCTGCTGCCGGTCAGCCGGTTGGCGCTGCCGATCCGGTTCTCCGACGACGAACTGGCGGCCCGATCCCGAGCCAAATGCGAGGAGGCACTCCGCCGCCTGACCGAGGATGCCGGCTTTGCCTGCCGGGTGCGCCGGGTCATTGAAACCAGCCACCCGTTCCCGCCCAAGCTGGCGCGGGTTGCCGGCACTCTGTTCGTCTCCGAACGCACTCTGAAGCGGCGCCTGCACGAGGAACACGCCAGTTTTCAGAATCTGGTCGATCAGGTCCGACTGGAGCGGGCCGGTGAACTGCTGACCAACACCGGGATGAATCTCAGTCAGATCGCCGATGCCCTCGGCTATGCCGATGCCGCCAACTTTACCCGGGCTTTCAAACGCTGGACCGGCACCAGCCCCAGCCATTACCGGGCCGAAGCGCTGCAAAATACGGCAGCAACGCCCGCGCGCGGACAGCCGGCACCGGTCTGATCAGTCGATGCCAATGATCTTGTGCAGCTGCAGGGTCAACCGCCAGCGGGGATGGGCCAGGCAATAGTCGGTGGCCTTGCGGGTATTGGCCAGTTTCACCGGGTCGTCGCCCTGCGCAGGCGGAATCGGTGAGGCCATGGGGGACAAAAAATAGTGCCGGGCGCGGATGTGTTCGAACCGCTCCGGTGCCGCCAGCGGTTGTGGATACACCAGTTTCAGCTCATCACAGCGCTCGATCACGACCGGTGCGTTGGCCTTCGGGCTGACGCACAACCAGTCGATGCCCGCCGGCGCGGGCAGGGTGCCGTTGGTTTCCACGCCGACCTCAAAACCGGCGGCATGGAAGGCGTCGATCAGGGGCTCGTCCAGCTGCAGTAAGGGCTCGCCGCCGGTACACACCACATAGGGGGTGCCGGGCGCATCGGGCCAGAGCCGCCGGATGTGGCTGGCCAGCGCCTCGGCGGTTTCGAAGGTACCGCCGTTCTGACCGTCGGTACCGACGAAATCCGTATCGCAGAAATTGCAGACCGCCGACGCCCGGTCTTTTTCCCGCCCGGTCCACAGATTGCATTTGCTGAACCGGCAGAACACCGCCGCCCGGCCCGCCTGGGCGCCTTCGCCCTGCAGCGTGTAGAACGCTTCCTTGACCCGATACATCGTGTCAGACCTCATACGTCAGCGGGTCGGTGACGCCGTTGCTGGCGAACGCCTCCAGCCGTTCGACACAGGAACCGCAGCGGCCACAGGCTTTGTCGCGACCGTTGTAGCAGGTCCAGGTCTGACTGTAGTCGAGCCCCAGCCGAAGCCCTTCGGCGAGGATCTGGCCCTTGTCCATCGCCAGGAACGGCGCTTCGATGCGCACCGGGTCGTAGTTGGCAATGCGACAGAGCGCATCCATTTT
>JBPEXU010000447.1:0-2092 GCA_052031225.1 Marinobacter sp.
GCCATGGTGCCGGCGGGCTACGCGGTGTTTGGCCTGACCGAAGCCGCCTTTGACCGCAGCCTGTTTCTGACCTTCTACCTGGTCAGCGTGGCGACGCTCTCGGCGGCACTGTTCAACGAGCTGAGTGCCTCTTACACCCGCCAGCGCCAGGTCCGGGTGTCGGCAACGGTGATTACCAAGAACGAAGAGGATCACATCGCGGATTGCCTGCAATCCGCCCGGCAGGTGGCCGACGAGATTATCGTGCTCGACAGCGGCAGCACCGACCGGACGGTAGAAATCGCCCGGCAATACGCCGATGTGGTCGAGGTCACCGACTGGCCCGGGTTCGGCATTCAGAAACAGCGTGCGCTGGACAAGGCCACCGGAGACTGGGTGCTGTCGATCGATGCCGACGAACGCATCACCCCCGAGCTGGCCCGGGAAATCAATCACACCCTGGCCAATCCCGATGCCGATGCCTACAAGCTACCCTGGGCCGTCACCCTGTATGGCAGCCGCCTGGACTTTGGCCGCAGCGGGCGGGCGCCGCTACGGCTGTTCCGCCGGGAAGGGGTGCGCTTTTCCGACGCCCTGGTGCACGAAAAAATCCTGATCCCACCCGGTCGCACCGTCAAGACATTGCGGGGCCGGCTGACCCACTACACCCACCGGCATTTCGGTCACGCCCTGGAAAAAAGTGCGAAATACGCATGGCTGGGTTCACAGGAAAAATACCGGCGTGGCAAGCGCACGCGCACGCTGATCTATCCGGCGTTTCGCGGCCTGCTCACCTTTGTTCAGGTCTACCTGATCCGGTTCGGCTTCCTGGACGGCCCGGTCGGCTTTCTGGTGGCGATGACCTACGCCCAGGGGTCGTTCAATAAGTACGCGGGCCTGTGGACACTGACCCGTCTGGAAAAACAGCGCCGGGACCACTAACCCGCGCGGGCAGCCGCCCCCGCGCCGCGGTCAAGCGGAACCCTGTGCCCGCTGGTCCAGCTCGCGTTGCCTGGTCAGTTCTTTCCGGAAGCGCCACCACAGGCGCAGCCGACGCCACAGGTTCAGAGGCTTGCGACGCAGGCGGGGGGGATTGGCCAACACCGCTTCAACTGCGTCCAGCACCCGTGGCGACGACCGGCCGTCGCGGAACGAATGCAGTGACTCGAAATACGCCCGCATCTGGCCCAGCAACGCGTCTTCCCGAGCCAGCGCCCGGGCCAGCGCCGGCTCCACTTCGTCGGGCGACTGCACGTCGATGACCTGGGGGCCCGGTTGCTTGGTGCGGAAGGTCACCACCGGCACATCCAGCGCCATGAACTCGTACATGATCGACGACGTGTCGCACAGCATGACATCCGCGGCCCGCATATAGGGTACGAAGTCCTCGGTGCTCTCGATGAATACCAGGTGGTCGTTGCGCAGGTCCCGGTAGCGGGCCACCACCTCCCCGGGCATTTTCGGGTGCAGGGTGACCACCAGGTTCCACCGGCCCGAATCCCGAAGCGCCCGAATGGTGTCGCACAGGGTGGGAGCGGAGGTTACATCGCGGGTAAAGGTCGAGGCGTAAAACACCACAGGCCGGTCTGAGCCGGGAAACAGCGCCTGTTTGTCGTAGGAGCGCTCCGGATGGATCACCGCATCCAGTTTGGGCCAGCCGGTCTTACGCACCACGAAGTGGCGATGCTGCTGGGCCAATTCCCCAAAGCGCCGGGTGTCGGCCTCGGTCATGGTGCAATAAAGATCGAACCAGCCGCGTATCCGGTAATGGCTCTGCTTCGCCGGGTCCATGCCACGCTTGTTGATGGGGAAGCCGTGGAAGACCTTGACCTTGAGCCCGGGGAATACCGGCGGCACCCAATCACCGGGCGCGAACACCGCATCCGGCCGAAAGGCTTTCACCTCATCGACGGTCAGCAGCCGGCGCTCGTCCGGCCGCAAGGGGCTGGCGCTGCAACCGGCGATAAACCAGGCGACCTCGTCGCCCCGGCGCCGGATCTCCTGCTGCAACGGGCGCAGGATCGAATACGAGTAGGACTGGTTGACGAAGAACAGGTAACGCTTCATGACGCCAGCTCGCGGGTCAGTTCGCGGATAAGGTCGGCGGTTTTGC
>JBPEXU010000448.1:0-7164 GCA_052031225.1 Marinobacter sp.
CCTTGATACCAATGTGCAGAATAACCAGGGATACCGCCAGGCTAAGCACGGCGATGATCAGGCCGGTTACCCGAGCGGACTGAACCGGGGCGTTGATCAGGTCTTCGTTCACGAACGTGCCGAGGTACCACTTCACCCCCCGGGCTTCACTGATCGGGTGAAAACTCACGCTCCAGTTGCCTTCGTCGTTTTGATAGGCGTGAGGTTCACCATTAAGCTTCACCTTCTCGCCCAGCACACTGCCAATGTCCTTGCCCACCAGGGACTGGTCCGGGTGAAACAGGATCTTGCCGTTATCGCTAATCAACGCAGCGAAGCCCGTATTGGCCAGCGTCACCGTTTCCAGAGTTTTCTCCACGGTTCCAAGACCAATGTCGGCACCGGCCACGCCCTCGTAGGCACCGCGCTTGACCGGCGCCAGGGTCGAAATGATGGTGTCGCCAGTGCTGGCATCGCGATAGGGCTCGGTGAACGAAGCGCGGCCCAGTGCCATTGCCTTTTTGTACCAGGGCCGGACCCTGGGATCGTAGTCGGCGGGCAATGAGGCGTTCGCCTCCTCGGACTTCATCAGCATGTAACCGTCGGTGCGGCCGACATAGACATCCCGGAAACCACCGCCGGTCGTGATCGCCTGCAAGATCGTTCGCGCGTCGTTGTCGTTGGCGACGCTTTCTAAGGCGGTAGCCGCGGCTTCCGTCATCTCAAGGCGAGTATTGAGCCAACTGGCGATGCTGGACGTACTCTGCGCCACGGCATCATCAATCAAGGCTTCAACGTAGGTGTCGGTGGTATTTTGCAGCCGCAGGTCATTGGCGACGGTGAAGGCTCCCATTACTAGCAGGAGCAGGACGCTGAACGCGATAAGGAGTTTTTGCCCAAAGCTTAATTGCACAATGAAATCCTCATTGACCCCAGGGGAAGGTGAACAGGATACGTATCCACGAACTTGATATCCGTTAAATAACGTTTCGGCCTGTTATGCGAAGTCTTTAATGGCATCTGTTAAACTCCCCCAAGTATTGACGGGTTCTTGGATCTTTTCCTCTTTTTACTCTAGGGAGCCGAGCTGAATGGCCCATGAAGAACTGCATCTCAATCTTCGCAACCTGAAACTGGACGACTACGACCAGCTGCAGGAACTAATGGACACGGTGTACGACGACATCGGTGGCGCCTGGCCCAAGGAAACCATTAAGGCATTGGTTGAGCAGTTTCCGGATGGTCAGATCTGTATTGAGGACAGTGGTCAGCTTGTTGCGGTAGCGCTGACGGTGTGCGTGAAATACGAGCGCTTCAGCAACCCTCACACCTACGACGACCTTATCCTCCGTAACGAGAAAATCTGGCACAACCCGAATGGGGATTCCCTGTACGGTCTGGACGTGTTCATTCATCCGGAATATCGCGGATACCGTCTTGGTCGGCGCCTGTACGAGGCCCGTAAAGAGCTGTGTCGGTCGATGAATCTGCGGGCGATTCTGGCCGGTGGCCGGATTCCGAACTACTACAAATACAAGGATCAGTATTCACCGGAAGAATACATCCAGCGGGTGGACCGCAAAGAGATCTACGATCCGATCCTGACCTTCCAGCTGTCCAACGATTTTCAGGTCACCCGGCTGATGCACAAATATTTGCCGGAAGACGAGAAATCGATGGGCTACGCGACCTTGCTGGAGTGGCGGAACATTCTTTACACGCCGCCATCACCGGTACTTCAGGTCAAAAAGACGCAGGTCCGCATGGGCGCGGTTCAATGGCAGATGCGGGAATTCACCTCAGTGGAGGAGGTACTCAAGCAGGTTGAGTACTTTGTTGATGCGCTCTCGGACTACAAAAGCGACTTCGCCCTGTTTCCGGAATTCTTCAACGCACCGTTGATGGGGTTGACGGATCAGGTCGACCAGACCCGCGCCATCCGTTTCCTGGCCGGCTTTACCGAGCAGTTCCGGGACCAGATGTCGGAAATGGCCGTCAGCTATAACATCAACATCATCACCGGTTCCATGCCCCTGCTGGAGAACGACCGCCTGTTCAACGTCTCCTACCTGTGCCACCGCGATGGCCGGGTCGATGAGCAACGCAAGATTCACATCACCCCGCACGAGCGTCGGGACTGGGTGATCGAGGGCGGCGACAAGTTCCAGGTGTTCGAGACCGACGCCGGTCGGGTGGCGATCCTGATCTGCTACGACATCGAATTCCCGGAACTCGGTCGGATTGCGGCAGCGCAGGACGTGGACATCATCTGCGTGCCGTTCTGGACCGACACCAAGAACGGCTATCTGAGGGTTCGTCACTGCGCCCAGGCCCGAGCCATCGAAAACGAATGCTATGTGGTTATCACCGGCAGTGTCGGCAACCTGCCGAAAGTGGAAAACCTGGACGTTCAATATGCTCAGTCGTCGGTATTCTCCCCATCGGACTTCGCCTTCCCGCACGATGCGGTGATGGCGGAAACCACGCCCAACACCGAGATGATCATGTTCTCCGATATGGACCTGGAAAAGCTGAAACTTGTTCGCAACGAAGGCTCGGTAAATAACCTCAAGGATCGTCGAACCGACATGTACGATGTGCTGGTGAAATGAACCTGGCCCGAAGTCACAGTTGAAGAACTGCGTTAGGGGGCTATCGTAGGCCCCTGATCAGATTGCCAATAGTAAAAAGAGTGTCTATTGTTTAATCACTATCCTGTTTGCCTGACCCGTAGGCGGACCGCAGTGGATAAGGACATCAGAAGAGACTTGGATTCATGAACGAAGCGCTACCGGATCTTACCGCTCGCTTTCGGATCAGGCATGGCCTGTTTCGTAAGGAAATCGTCGAAGCCGCCCTGTATGAGCTGGACAGCTATGGGTGCGTCATGAAAACCGATAAGGTGTTCAATCCGGGCGACACCATCATTCTGGATCTGGTGATGGATATGCCGTTCGATGAAATCCGTGCGGAAGGCGTATCAGGGCTGGTGACAGAGCGTAGAAAGCACTGTAGCAATTTCTTTTATTCAATTGATTTCGTGGAGTTTTCGAAAGGATCGCCCCTGGCTGACAAACTCAGCCGAATCCGAGAGGTGTTGTCCCGGAAACAATCACTGAAATCACGTCGATCCTCATCTTCAGGCCCCTTCTCCGGTTTCCGGCAAATGGCCTGATTAATTCCCGCCCGATCCATGCTAACCGTAAGGAGACACCCCAATGGCGAAGAAAGCCAAGCCGAGCGTCGAAAAAATCGTGAAGAAGGTCAATAAGGAATTCGAGAAAACATCGTCGCAGATCGAAGGCCTGATCAACGACGCCTTGAAGCAGTTCGACAGCCTGCAGAGCCAGATCGAAGAGCCGGTCCGCAAGCTGCTTAAGGAAGTCAAAGACCTTCGCGAACGCGAAATGCAGCGATTTCATGAGGAGTTTGACCGCCGGCTGAGTGAATTCCAGGAACTGCAGAACTCCGTCCTGGAACGGATCGGTATTCATCAGAAACCGGCCAAGTCGGCTGGCGGCAAGTCGTCCGGTGGTGCAGCCAAGAAAGCGGCTGCCCCGGCACCGAAGAAAACCAAGGCCGCTGCCGCCAAGAAGCCTGCGGCCAAGCCCGCTGCGACCAAGGCCGCAAAGCCAGTTGATAAGTCCGACCTGACCCTTGTGAAGGGCATTGGGCCGGCAACGGCGAAGAAAATGAAAGCGGCAGGCATCACGTCCATCGAACAGATCGCCAATCCATCTGCCGAAGACAAGGAAAAGTTGAAGGCGTTCAAAAGCCTGAAAGGATACGAGCAACTGTCAAACGAAGCCCGCAAAGTGCTCTGATGCAACAGCCTGACCAGCCTGTATTACGGGACATTGTCCTGGTTGGCGGCGGGCACAGCCACGTCGGGGTCCTGAAACGGTTCGCCATGAACCCGGTCCCCGGCGTGCGACTCACGCTGATCTGCCGCGATACCCACACCCCCTACTCCGGCATGCTGCCCGGCTACATCGCCGGCCACTACAGCTATGACGACGTCCACATCGACCTGAGCCGTCTGGCGGAATTCGCCGGTGCGCGCTTCTATCGGGACGAAGCCATCGGTATCGACCGCCACAGCAAACGCGTTCGTTGCCGTAACCGGCCGGACGTTCCCTACGACCTTCTGTCGATCAACATTGGCTCCTCACCTCGCGTCAGCGACGTGGACGGCGCTGAGCAACACGCCGTTCCGGTCAAACCGATCAATGGCTTCAATCAGCGCTGGCTGTCGCTGCTTGGTCGGATTGAGGCCCACGATGGTCCGATGACCGTGGCGGTAGTCGGCGCCGGCGCCGGCGGCGTCGAACTGACACTGGCGATGCAGTATCGGCTGCGCAAGGAACTGGAACAGCGCGGCAAAGACCCGGACCAGCTGCACTTTCACCTGTTTGACGCCGAAGACCGGATTCTGCCGACGCACAACGCCAAAGTGCGTGCGGCGTTCGAGCAGCGGCTTGTCGAGAGGGGCGTCAAAGTGCACTTGGGCACTCCGGTCAGCAAGGTCGAACAGGGCCGGCTGAGCACCGGGGATGGTCACAGCCTGCCGGTCGACGAAGTGCTGTGGGTCACCCGGGCCGGCGGTCCTGCCTGGCTGGAAGACACCGGCCTGGCCCTGGACGAAGGCCGTTTCATTCGGGTGCGCGACACCTTGCAGAGCGAAAACGACGACAACATTTTCGCCGCAGGCGACATTGCCAATGTCATCAACCACCCGCGGGAAAAGGCCGGCGTGTTCGCGGTGCGCCAGGGCCGGCCGTTGGCGGACAACCTCAAACGCCTGGCAACCGGCAACGCGCCCCGGGATTTCCGGCCCCAGAAGAAGTGGCTGGCGCTGATCAGTACCGGCGACAAATACGCCGTTGCCTCACGGGGTGAAATGGCGTTTTCAGGGCCCTGGGTCTGGCGCTGGAAAGACTGGATCGACCGCCGTTTCATGCGCAAATTCAGTGATCTGCCGCCCATGTCGGCCGAAGGTAAGCGGCCCGATACGGCCGCTGCCCAATCGCCGGAGGAAGCCTCACAGGCCATTTCCGCCGTGGCCATGCGCTGCGGCGGCTGCGGCGCCAAGGTCGGCAGCACGGTGTTGTCCCGGGCGCTGAGCGAACTTCGGCCGATCAATCGGGACGACATCATCATTGGCCTGCACGCACCGGATGACGCGGCCGTGCTGCGGGTACCGCCGGGTAAGGCGGTGGTGCACACCGTGGATTTTTTCCGGGCCTTTATCGACGACCCCTACGTGTTCGGCCGGGTGGCGGCCAACCACAGTCTGGGCGATGTGTTCGCCATGGGCGCCGAGGCCCAGAGCGCGACCGCGGTTGCAACGGTGCCCTACGGCATCGAGTCCAAGGTGGAAGATGTCGTGTACCAGATGATGTCCGGGGCGGTGGAGGTGCTGAACGAGGCTGGATGTGCGCTGGTTGGCGGTCATACCGGCGAAGGTAAAGAACTGGCGCTGGGCTTTGCCGTCAATGGCCTGATCGATCCGGATGCGGTGATGAGCAAAGGCGGGTTGCGGCCCGGAGACGTACTGATCCTGACCAAGCCGATCGGTACCGGCACCCTGTTTGCCGCCCACGCCCGGCTCGCCGCCAAAGGCCGCTGGATTGACACCGCACTCGCCTCGATGATGCATTCCAACCAGCGGGCGGCCCAGTGTCTGCGTCGTTATGGCGCCCGGGCCTGCACCGATGTCACCGGATTTGGTCTGCTCGGTCACCTTGTCGAGATGACCCGCCCCTCCGGTGTCGATGCCGAACTCGATCTATCGGCGATCCCGGTCTTGCCCGGCGCGGAGGAAACCGCCGCCGCGGGCATTCTCAGCTCTCTCCAGCCGGCCAACATCCGCCTGCGCCGGGGCATTCGGGATCAGGAGAAGTGGGTCACCCATCCCCGCTACCCGTTGATTTTCGATCCCCAAACCGCCGGCGGCTTGCTGGCCAGTGTGTCGGCGGATCAGGCCGACGCCTGTGTCCAGGCACTGAAGGCACTGGGTTACCCGCACACCGCCATCATCGGGCGGGTATTGCCGCAGGACGAAAACGGCCCGATCGAACCGATTATGCTCACCGACTGAGGCGTCGAGGGCGCTGGACGGCCTGTGCCAGCGCCCGCTCCAGACTGGCCTGTTCCTGTTCCGGGGTAAACCTGGCCGCGAGTGCCGCAACGTGCGCACGCAAACGCCCCAGAAACGCCGGGTCCGTTTCAACCCGGTGCAGCAACCGGGCCAGGGTGGCATCCTCCCGGGCCGGAAAATAGCCGGGGTAGTCGTCGCCCAGCAGGCCCCGGTTGCCGGGTATGTCGGAGGCAATCACCGGTACACCCGCCCGGCAGGCCTCCGAAACCACATTCGCCCCACCCTCCATGACCGAGCTGATCACCATGGCGTGGCTGCCGGTCAGCAGCGCCTGAGTCTGCGCTTTGTCCAACTGCCCCAGCCAGGTAAAACGTGGGTTTTCCTGCTGCTCCCGGAGCGCCAGCTCGCGCCAGTCGTCGTTGTGGGCCTGGCCGGCACACACCACGCGGATGCGCGAATCCGACGGCAACCGGCGCGCGGCCATGGCGGCTCGCAGCGAGTCTTTTTCCTCGCGCAGATGACCAATGACACAGATCTGAACCGCGTCCGTTGGCGGTGCCTGGTTCACTGGCGGGCAATCGGCGGACTGGTAGAGCGTGATCAGCTTGTGCCGGAAGGGGGCGGGAATATCGTCCCCAACCCGATCATGCAGGCCGATGAGAACATCCGCCCGTGCCATGGAATCCAGCGTTGGCCCCGGGTAATCGTGCTGATACCGGTAGATGTCGGTGCCCGTCAACGCCACTACAAGCGGTCCGTCCGGCCAGGATTCCCGGTACTTCCGGATCGCCTCAGCGCTGCGCCAGGCGTGCAGAGCGATGAACAGTTCACAGGGCTCGCCGTGGTACTCGGTCACCACGTCCACCCGATGCCCGGCGGCCGACAACAGCGCCTGCCAGCGTTCGGCGGTGGCCCGGTTTCCGGCCCGTGATCCAGGTTGAGCGGGCGTGATCAGGATAAGGTGCATGTCCGTATAGTTGTTCAGACTTGGGGTAAATCAAGGTATCCTGACAAGCCTTGCTTGCCAAGTCGTTCAAGCGCTCCAGGAATTACTCCCACGATAGATACGATAGACACAAGGAATA
>JBPEXU010000449.1:0-3431 GCA_052031225.1 Marinobacter sp.
AGCTGACCGTCGAAGGCCATACCGACGATGTCCCCATCAGCACCAGCCGGTTCAAGAGCAACTGGGACCTGTCCGCCGCGCGGGCCGCGGCGGTCGCCAACGTGTTGCTGGCGCGCGAAGGCATCGAGCCGACGCGCATGGCGGTCAAGGGCCTGGCCGATACCGAGCCGAGGATGCCCAACACCTCGGCCGAGAACCGGGCCCACAACCGGCGGGTGGAAATCATCATCGACCTGTCCGGACCGGTGCAAGAGCAGGAAATAAAGTTGCGCGAGATGATCGAGGCAGGCGCCGGCCTGCCCGACACCAGCACCACCATCGACATCCAGGCCGTCCCCAAGAGCCAACCCGCCCCCGAGCCGGCGGGCGATTTCACCTGGTAACCCCACGCCAGGCCAAAACAGTGCACAGTTTCGGATAACGCACCTGATTGGTGCGTTATTCAACGTTTTCCGACTGCTTTTCGCCCTCTAATCCCCTCGTGCCTCTCGCTTTGCTTCGTTTTGGAACAGCTCTTGCTTTGAGTGCCCTCCATCAATGCACACAGCCCGTAAGAGGCTGATTCCAAGACACATCAGGAGCGAAAAACCCGTGGACATCACGAGTGCAGTACACACCCTGACCGACAGCGCCAACACCCTGTTCATCCTTATCGGGGCCATCATGGTCCTGGCCATGCACGCCGGCTTTGCCTTCCTGGAAGTCGGTACCGTGCGGCACAAGAACCAGGTCAATGCCCTGGTCAAAATCATGACCGACTTTGGCGTGTCCGCCGTGGCCTACTTCTTTGTTGGCTATTACATCGCCTACGGCAGCCACTTCATGGCCGGCGCCGCCGAACTGACCGCCGCCAACGGCTACGATCTGGTGAAGTTCTTCTTCCTGATGACCTTCGCCGCCGCCATCCCGGCCATCGTCTCCGGCGGTATCGCCGAGCGAGCCAAGTTCTACCCGATGCTGATCGCCTCGGGCCTGATCGTCGGCGTTGTCTACCCGTTCTTTGAGGGCCTGATCTGGAACGGCAACTACGGATTCCAGGGCTGGCTCGAGGCCCAGTTTGGTGCATCCTTCCACGACTTCGCCGGCTCCGTGGTGGTGCACGCCGTCGGCGGCTGGGTCGCCCTCGCCGCCATCCTGCTACTGGGCGCCCGCAACGGCCGCTACCGCAACGGCAAAGTGGTGGCCTTCGCCCCCTCCAATATCCCTTTCCTGGCGCTGGGCGCGTGGATTCTCACGGTCGGCTGGTTCGGCTTTAACGTCATGTCGGCCCAGACCCTGGACGCCATCAGCGGCCTGGTGGCGGTCAACAGCCTGATGGCCATGGTCGGCGGCATCCTGGTGTCCATGGTGCTCGGGCGCAAAGACCCGGGCTTCATCCACAACGGCCCGCTGGCCGGCCTGGTGGCGGTGTGTGCCGGCTCCGACCTGATGCACCCGGTTGGTGCGCTGATCACCGGCGGCGTCGCCGGCGCCCTGTTCGTCTACCTGTTCGAGTGGGCCCAGGCCAAGATCGAGCGCCTGGACGACGTACTGGGTGTCTGGCCGCTGCACGGGGTGTGCGGTGTCTGGGGTGCCATCGCCTGCGGCATCTTCGGCCAGGAAGCCTTCGGCGGGCTCGGCGGTGTCAGCCTGATGGCGCAGATCGTCGGCTCGGTGGCCGGCGTGGTCGTGGCCTTTGTCGGTGGCCTGGCGGTCTACGGCGTGGTCAAAGCCATCTCCGGCCTGCGCCTGAGCGACGAGGAAGAGTTCAACGGTGCCGACCTGAGCATCCACCGCATCGGGGCCAATGCTGTGGAGTGATTGAACCGATCAGAGCCGCGGGATCGCCAGCAAAATCTGCGATCCCGCCCACTGGAGAGGCCTTCGCTCATAGCCACCGGCGCACGTCCGACCGGTAACGGCGGTAGGCCTCGCCAAATTTTTCAGCCATAACGCGCTCTTCCGGAACGATCTGAAAACGATTCAGGTAAAGGACGAACGCCGGGAGCAACAATAAGGCGACCACGTTGCCCAGATACACACCCCAGCCAGACAGAACCAGCAGAAAGCCCAGGTACATCGGATTCCGGGTGTATCGATAGATACCCTCAACCACCAGATTCGCCGACTGATCCGGCACCCTTGGATCAACCGTGGTATCGGCCGCACGAAAGGCCGCAACGCCCAGAATGGCGATGCAAACCCCCACCACCGCAAGAGCCGATGCCAGCCAGGCGCCTGCGGGAATCCGGAAAGACAAATTCGGCGAGAGCCCTGACAATACCCACATACCGGCCGCGACGATCACGACCAGAATCGCGGGCGGTACTTTCAGTTCCAGTGATTTCATGGTTTGTCTCCGGGTACCCAACCGCGAAGCCTGACGGCAAGGTACGGCGCACACACCGTTACCCCCAGCACGACCGGCCATAGGTTCCCGCCTTTAAAGGTGTAGGCCGCCATCAACTCAGGCCAGGGCTTACCTTGCCAGAACCCGAACGAAAACTCGAACACCAGCGTAAGCAAGAGCCAAATCAGCCCCACCCGCCAGACCGGCAGGGGCTGCGTTGTTTTCAGCCAGGGTAGCGATACGTAGGCCACCCCCACAATCAACGCCGACAGCAGCAGCCCGCTCAATGGCAGTGCAACCGAGCCACCCAGCGCAGGTTCCAGGGCAAACTCCCGCAACACCCCGTTGCCTACAGCCAGGATGACGATGGCGAGCCATACGATAGACGACTTATGAAAAAGGTTCATGGAGAAGGCTTACCGATAGTCCATTGTTAAAAATCTCTCAGCGGAAAGTGACAACGAGAGCGACTACCGCCAACAAAAACGGGAACACATAGTCTGTGAAGTAGCTCCGAGCCACTACTGCCATGAACCCCGCCATGATTGCTTGCCACCACACGTTCTTGAGAGGAACGATCAATTCGCTAGTTCTGTAGCCACCCGCTCCATCTTTTTGAGAGCCAACCTGAATCTTCCAGGAGAGCAGGCTGGCTTTACGCACACCAAGGTCTTCAGCAATCTCAAGTCCTTTGCCTGCAGGATATTTGTGATCTCGAAGATCAATGATTTTAGATTGAGCATACCGGTTTAGTCGGCGGAAAAACTCAGACCTCAGACCAAAGGCAGGCTCTTGTTGAAGGTAGAGCGCATACCTATACAGGAAATAAAAAGCCATTGATGTCAGGCCATAGACCACCGCCTCCGGGCGACCGAACGACGCGCTAATACCGAGAATTTGGAAAGAATGAATTTCAGCCTCTGCAAATGACAAAAAAAAGCAGTGCAGCACTGGTTAACGTCAAATTTCTTCTCTGTCTTAACAGTCCGGGGGATAAATCATGCGCCTGATCCATTGCATTCCTTATTTTCTAAACAGCCCACCTCACAATTGCAGAAACCTGACCGCTCCATTATCACGCCCCAAAGCCACCAGTACTGCC
>JBPEXU010000045.1:0-2587 GCA_052031225.1 Marinobacter sp.
GGGCGCCAAAGTCACCCCGGAGATTGCCGAGGCGCGGGGCGTGTCGGTAGGCGAAGATTGTGTGTCTCCTCCAAGCCACTCGGCGTTTGCCAACCCGATTGAGATGCTCATTTTCATCGACCGGCTGCGGGAACTGTCTGGCGGCAAACCGGTCGGTTTCAAACTTGCCATCGGCCACCCCTGGGAATGGTTTGCCATTGTCAAAGCCATGCTGACAACCGGACGAAAGCCAGACTTTATTGTGGTTGATGGCAGCGAAGGCGGCACCGGCGCCGCGCCACTGGAGTTTATCAATCGGTTGGGCATGCCAATGACTGAAGCGCTGCTGCTGGTGCACAACACCCTCGTCGGCACCCACCTTCGGGAGGACATCGCGCTCGGTGCCGCAGGCAAGATCACCTCGGCCTTCAACATCGCCAGAACCCTCGCGCTCGGCGCAGACTGGTGCAATGCCGCACGCGGATACATGTTTGCTCTTGGCTGCATTCAGGCACTGAACTGCCATACCGGGCGCTGCCCCAGCGGCGTCGCAACGCAGGACCCCCGGCGCGGCGAGAAGCTTGATGTCACCGACAAGAGCATCCGGGTCTACAACTTTCACAAGAACACCCTGGCAGCGCTGCGCAACCTGCTGGAGGCCTCCGGTCTGCGCCACCCTTCCGAGCTGGGCCCGGAACACATTGTCCGGCGGGTATCCAAAACCGAAGTGCACTCTTATCTGGATCTCTATCAGTTCCTCGAACCCGGCGCCCTGCTTGAAGGCAAAACCGGCGTTCGAGTGTTTGATAAATACTGGCAGGACGCCAGCCCGGACACCTTCGATCCCCCCGAAGTCATTCAGCAACTCCGGGAGACAAAACTTCGGTAGTCTCCGGACGGCCATTTGGCAAATCCCTGTTTATTTTTGCCATGGGCTGGTGTAGACTTCGCTCCCGCTAAGCCACTGAGAACGCCTGTTTTCTCTCTGGCAGCCGATAACGGGGCGTAGCGCAGTCTGGTAGCGCACCTGTATGGGGTGCAGGTGGTCGCAGGTTCAAATCCTGCCGTCCCGACCAAATCCCGAAAAGGCAGTCATCTTCTGGGTGACTGCCTTTTTCGTTTCTGCCATCAGCGCGCCCACGCCCGTGCCGCCACAACAGTTCAGTTACGCCGCGGTTTTTCCTATGATGAGCCTTTGACTCAGGGAAACCCAATATGCGCGTTGTCATCGCCCCAGACTCGTTCAAGGAATGCCTGACCGCAGACGCGGTGGCCCGCGCGATTGCCCACGGCTGGCGCCGGGCAGCGCCGGAGGATCAGCTGGTTGAAGTGCCGTTGGCCGACGGCGGCGAAGGCACCACCGTGGCGCTGACGCGGGCACAGCAGGGCGAACTGCATTCCGTGACCGTAACAGACCCGCTGGGACGACCGATTGAGGCGCACTTCGGGCTGGTGCGCAACGGCGAGGTAGCGATTGTCGAAGTGGCCGAGGCCAGCGGCCTGCATCGTGTGAAGCCAGACGAGCGCGATGCCCTGGCGGCCAGCAGTTACGGCACAGGAGAGCTGATACTGGCCGCACTGGCCCACCGGCCCCAAACTCTGGTGATCGGCCTTGGCGGCAGTGCCACCACCGATGGCGGCGCCGGTATTTTGCAAGCGCTCGGGGCAAAGCTGCTGGATTCGAAGGGCCACCCCATACGCCGGGGTGGACGCGCCCTGGGCACGCTGGTCGCGTTGGATGTTGAGCCGGCCAGAAAGGCGCTGGGTAGCACCCAGCTGCTGGTGGCCTGCGATGTCACCAACCCCCTCCTCGGCCACCAGGGCGCGGCCGCGGTTTTTGGCCCCCAGAAAGGCGCCGGGGCGGACGACGTTTCAGAGCTCGATGACCAGCTCGCTCACTTTGCCCAGTGCGCGCTTGATCAGGGCTACGATATCGGCTCCTTTCCAGGCAGCGGCGCCGCCGGTGGAATCGGGGGTATGCTTGCGGGAATGCTCGGCGCCGAGCTGAAGCCGGGCATCGATCTGGTGATGGAAACCGTCGAGCTGGACAAGCACATTGCCAGTGCCGACCTGGTGATCACCGCCGAAGGCGCAATCGACGATCAGAGCGCCTGTGGCAAAACACCGGCCGGCGTCTCTCGCCTTGCCCGGCGCCACCAGGTGCCGGTCATCGGACTGGCAGGCAAACTCGGTCCGGATCTTTCGGCACTGCACGGGCAGGGGCTGACGGCGGGGTTTTCCATCACCCCGAGGCCAATGACGCTCGAAGACGCCTATGCCGACGCGGAGACCAACCTTGCCGCCAGTGCGGAGCAACTGGCGCGGCTGTTACACCGGCTGGCCCGGGCGCCTCGCTGATGCCCGCAGACGTTCGGTCAACTCAATACGGCCCCGGCTCAGCCGCACCTTCTCCTGCCGCTCAAGCTCCTTGAGCAGCCGGCTGACAACCTCTCTGGCGGTGCCCAGTTCCACCGCCAGCTCCTGATGGGTGATGGCGATGGATGGCCGGTGGGCGCGCGCCTGCAGCCAGGCCTCCAGACGTTCGTCCATACGTCGAAACGCCACTTCCTCCACCAGCAGCATCAAATCGTCAAGGCGGCGGCCATAA
>JBPEXU010000450.1:0-10013 GCA_052031225.1 Marinobacter sp.
TGAAAGGTAATGCGCTGACGCAACTGCCGGAGACTGTCTTTCTCCAGCAGCGCATCGAGTTCCGGCTGCCCGAACAGCACCACCTGCAGCAGTTTGGCGCTTTCGGTTTCCAGGTTGGTCAGCAACCGAAGCGCCTCGATGGTTGGCTCGGGCATGGCCTGCGCTTCGTCGATCACCAGCACCACCGGCCGCTGTTCCATCGCCAATTCAATCAGCCGCTGGTTCAGGGCCTTGAGAATCCGGTGGGTGTTGGCGCATTGCGAGACATCTACCCCCAGTTCCTCAGCGACGGCTTCGTAGAGGGTGTCGGGGGTCAGGTGCGGATTGGGGATGTAGGCGGTGCAGGCCCGCTGTTCCAGCTCGTTCAACAGCAAGCGACACAGCAGGGTCTTCCCGGTGCCCACCTCACCGACGATCTTGATAAAGCCCTCACGCTCCTGCAGCGCCACCAACAGCAACTCAAGCGCGTCAGCATGGCTGGGTGCCCGCAGGAAATAACGGGTATTGGGCGTCAGTGCAAAAGGGGCTTCCTGCAGTCCAAAGTGCGCTTCGTACATACCTTAGCGTCGGGCTTTCGCGGGTTCGGGTAGCATGGAATCGGAAGATTGCAGCAATTCCCTCAATACGTTCATTCGCTCCCGGCTGGCCGCAATGTCGGCGTTGTAGGTTTCGGGCTGGGCCACCACCGGCCGCAGCAGGATCACCAACTCGCTTTTCCGGGACTCGAACCGGCGCTGTTTGAACAGCTCCCCAACCAGCGGTATCTCGCTGAAAAACGGCACCGCCGCGTTGTCGTCTTCGCTGATGTTCTGGATCAGCCCGCCAATCACCACGATCTGGCCGCTCTCTGCACGAATCACGCTATCGGTCTCCCGGACGGTGCTCCGGGCCAGCGGCAGGGTGACATCACGCTCGCCGATGGTGATGACTTTTTCCTGGTCGTTGACGTCGCTCACCGACGGGTGCACGTGCAGGGTGATGGCGCCGTCCTCGCCAATCTGGGGCGTCACATCGAGCGAGATGCCGGAGAAAAACGGGGTCAGTTCGACCGAGGTCGAGGTACTGTCAGACCCGGTCACCGAAGCGTTGTCCTCGTCGAATTCAATGTCGGTGACGAAAAACTCGTCGGTGCCGACCTTGATCACCGCCTTCTGGTTGTTGATGGTCGAGATTCTCGGGCTGGACAGTATCTGCACGTTGCCCTGTTTGCCCAACAGTTCGATCAGGGCGGAAAAGCTTCCCTCCCGGAAAGACGCTGAGAACAGGCCGCCAACATCGGTGGTGTCGATCACCTGGCCGACCAGCGTCTGTGCCGTGAAGTCCGGATCGTTGAGCGATGACGCACTCTGTAGGTCGGACCAGCTGATGCCCTGCTGGTAGCCCTCGTTCAGGGTCACTTCCAGAATCTTCGCCTCCAGCACGACCTGGCGTTGCATGATCAGCTCGGTTTTCCGGAGATAATCCTCCACCATATCCAGCTCACTGGCACCACCTCGCACCATCACCAGACCGGCGCCGGGGTTCACAATCACCTGGCCACCCTCGCCCATGCCGACAATCATGGTGAGGGCATTGTGGATGTCCTGCCAGAAGTCCGACTCGGTACGTGTGGAGATCGCGGTACCGACCAGACTCCGGGTGTCTTGACCGTCGCCACCGTTCGCCGACCCCGAGTCCCCGCTGGACCGGGACGAAGTCACCTGGCCCGAGCTGACCCGGGTTTCCGAGCCGCCACGGCGCTTGAAGTGCAGATAGTCGATGGGAAAGATCCGGGTCTGGATCTTATTGGCCTTGACCCGGTATAGGCGGCCCGTGCGCTGGATATCCAGCCCGTACAGATCGGCGACGATCTCCATCACTTCCGGTACCGACACATCCCGCAGACGGAGGTCGATGGAGGCGGACACCTCGGGATGGACCACCACGTTGTAACGGGTGCCACTGACCAGCGACTCGAAAAAGCTGGCCGCCTCGACACCACGGGCATTGACGTCGAACCGGTCTTCCAGCTCGTTGTCCGGAGTCAGCGGCGGCAACAACTGGGCACTGATATCGGTGGGCAATGCCGATGGTGAGGCCCGCTCGGCGGACCGGGCCTCACCGGCAGCCTGAGCGTCGTCCAGCGCCCCGACAATGTCATCGGCCGCCTCGGTCGATGTCGCGGTGGCCGAGCGCATCAGCGGATTGCTGCTGCACGCGGTCAGGAACAGTCCCGTTGTCAATACCAGCGCAAATGATCTCGATCTAGTCATAACTGCCCGTTGTTGTGTCACTGGGTTCTCCGCACGACGGGTGGCATCTCGAGGCGCAAGACCCGAACACGCCCCCGATCCACCACGTCAACCCGATCCCGATAGATTTTCCTTACCCGCACACCATTGGCCTCCTGCCCTTCCCGCAGGGGCTCGCCATCAATCACCGCCACCCGACGATCGGCGCTGTAGACGATGGAGCTGAGCGACAGCGACCGGAGCGGCGTGGCCTGAGCCGGCCGAGCATCGATCCCCGGAGGCCGGGTGGGGTCCTGCAGCGCCCAGGCCGGCACCGCAGACACTGCCGCCAGGCAAAGACATAGCCACATTCGAAACGTCATGTCACACCCCCAGCCAGGCTTTGTCGAGACTCAGCGTTTGTACTTCGATTATCGCCTCGCCTTTGGGCCAGTTCTCGGCGTCGTAGGTGAGCCGAATCCAGCCAAGCCGGTTATCCATGGTTTCCACCTGCTTCAGGTAGGCCAATACATCCAGGTAGCCGCCCTGAACACGCAACTCAACGTTATGGGCGTACAACAGCGCTTCTGGTGCCGTACCGGAGGAATCATCCGGCGAACCCGGCTCATCGGCCGGCTGGGCAAAGACCGGCGTCGGCGCTTTCAGCTCCAGAGCCTGTAGTGTGAGTCCCTTCTGCGCCCGCAACATATCCCGCAGCAGGGTGACCATGGCGGTGGGTGCGATCAGCTGCCCGGTGGTGGCGGCAATCTGTTGATCAAGCTGCGCGAGACGACGCTCCCGTACCTGCAACTGATTACGCAACACCTGAGACGGATCTTCCGCCAGCTGCCGCTCAAGCAGCATCTGCTGCGCGAGCAGATCCTGACGGGCGGTATCCAGTTCCGCGAGCTGGCGGCGCTGCTGCTGGCTGGCCTGCTGCATCGGGCCGAGCACCAGTTCCCAGCCAAGGAACAGCAGCACGACCAGCGTCGTCACCAGCAACAGAGCGCGTTCCCGGATCGGACGTTCGTTGAACCAGAGTTCGGCACGGTTTACCGCATCTCGCCAGGCCGCAGTCATGGGTTGTCCTCCCGATCTCGCTGGGTCGCCACCAAGAAATCGATCCAACGACCGCTTTCCGGACGTTCCAGCCTAAACACCGTAAAGGTCCGCCCGGCAAATTCCGGGGCGTCGCCCAGTTGTTCAAGATACACCGGCACGAGATCGCCCGAGGTTGCCCGGCCCTGGATGGCCATGTGATCGTTGCGGGCGTCAAACGCCAGCCCGGTGAGCCAGACATTGTCGGGAATCTGGCGCGCCAGCGCGGACATGCGCGGAGAGAATTGAGCGCCGCCGGTCAGAACCATGCCCTCAACCCGCTCCAGCAGGCGCTGGCGCCGCTCGATGGTCTGCTCCAGCCGCTGGAGCGCGGCTTGCAGCTCGGCGTTCGGCTGGCGCGCCCGAACCGCGCGAGAAAGGTCAGCCACCGTCTGCTCCAGCTGGGCGTTGCGGGCCTCGGCAGCGGCGATGCGCTCGGCGTTCTGCTGTTGCTGGAAGGCGAGCCAGACACCGTAGATGACCATCAGCAGCAAGACGCAACCCAGCGCCAGTGCGGCACCGAAGGCCTGAAGGCGCTCCTTTTTCGGGCGCAATTCGCGGGTGTAGAGATTGACACGTTGCATCATGCCTCACCCTCCTCGGGGAGCGGCAGTCCGGCGCTCCAGGCGGGCACACAACGGCTGTCCGGGGCCGCCTCTAACCCCAGATCCGCCCACCCAGGCGTCTCAATGCCCGCCGCCACATAGGCACTCAGCATCGAGGCCAGCGGCAAAACGCTGTCCCGGGCCACCAGATGAATGGTGGAGGGCGGCACCTGCCCCATCTGACTCTCGAAGTAATCCAGAGAGCGCTGCATCTCGAGCGCCAGGGTCTGGACCGCGTGTTCCTGTTTCGAGGCATCGCGCAGATCGGCGGCGGCGACATCCAGCCGCCGGGACAGGTACAGCCTGCCCCTCCGGCAAATCACCAGTTGTCCGTAACTGTCCCGCAAATGCACCAGCGCGGCACTGCGGCTGATGGTACTGAGCCGTGCGGTCAGGTTGCGCAAGGCCAGCTCCGCAATATCGATCCGGTCGAGCGCGAGATCGGCATCCTGCACCAGGCCAACGAGCTCAAGAATCAGTGATTTTCTCGCGGCCACGACATTGACCAGATCGCCTCGGCCCCGGGCCGCGTCCTCCGGAAACGGGAACACATCCGACACCGCGTCCGCCGGGCTGTAGTCGAGCAGATCCTTAAGCTTCCAGCGCAAAGCATCGGCCAGCTCCGAGTCTTCCAGCCCCTCGGGCCGCTCCATCTGAAACACGTGGTACTGATCCATCGGCAACACCAGAGTGGTGGTGGCACCGTTCCAACCTTGCCCGCTCACCAGCGCCTGCAGCGACTCCCGGCGCTTGGCCGGGGTACATTCCAGAAACCCCACGGCTTGGCCGGCGTCGCCCGGATTCAGCGCCCAGGCAATACCGTCCGGTCGGACCTCCAGACAAAGGCGGTCAGCAGCGTTGGCTGAACGGAAAAAGCCGGTGACTTTTTTGAGGAAGGAAGCTTGTGTCATGTAGCTCCGGGCATCAAACCGAGGCGGATAGCGCTTTCGTTATTATCGTTTTAGCACAGGTATCAATTGGTTTTACGCTTCAAATGAAATAATAGATGAATTCCTGAACCTAACTCTACGGTTTAACGTTGATTTCACCACTTTTTGCATCCCGGTAACAGAAAGCCTCCGAACATTCGAAGGCTTTCCAGGTTACATATGGCTACCGGCGATCAGAACGGGATGTCATCGTCGAAGTCGTCTACCGGCTCAGGCATACCGCCCTGCGCCGGCTGACTGTAGCCCCCAGCCTGGCCTTGCGGGGGATTGCCGGCCTGTGAGGCAGGCGCGGCGTAGCTCGATTGCTGAGGACGGCCCGCGGGTGCGCCCGGGTTCATGCCCCCTTCGCCACCGCGACTGTCCAGCATCTGCATCTGGCCGTTGATGTCGACCACCACTTCGGTGGTGTAACGATCCTGACCGTCCTGCCCCTGCCATTTCCGGGTCTGCAACTTGCCTTCGATATACACTTTGGAGCCTTTACGCAGGTACTGGCCTGCCACCTCCGCAACTTTGCCAAACAGCACAACCCGGTGCCATTCGGTTTTCGGAACCATTTGTCCGGTCTGGCGATCCTTGTAGCTCTCGTCTGTGGCCAGATTCAGATTCACCACCGCATTGCCATTGGGGGTGTAACGGGTTTCCGGATCCTGTCCCAGATTACCAATCAAGATGACCTTGTTAACGCCTCGTGCCATTTTCTGCTCCTGAGTATCTTTTGCCGGGGAACGCCCTTCCGTGCGCGCCTCCCATGTTCATGTACCGCTACCCTGCCGGACAAACGCGACGCCGGCAAGCAGCTTTTCATCAAATTCCTGACGATCAATCTTCAGATACGCCGTTGCGGCATGCTCGAGGATAACCACGTCACGCACGCCGGGTAACTGGCGCAGCCGGTCATCCATCCGATCGTAGTCGTCGTCCCGCGCCTCGTCCAACTGTACCACGAAACTCGTGGTGTAACTCGGCGCCGGCATGGTCAGCGCCAAACCCAGCCAGAGACTGAGCACGGCCACCATCAACCAGACTACCCCGGCGATGCCGAAAGCCTCCAGCAACACACCGCCCGCGGCGCCACCCAGAAACGCGCCCAGAAACTGGGCGGTTGAATACACGCCCATGGCTGTCCCCTTGCCGGCTGCAGGTGCCTCCTTGCTGATCAGAGACGGCAGGCTGGCCTCCAGCAGATTGAAGGCCATAAAAAAGAAGAACAGTACGCCCCACGCCAGCCAAAGACCTTCCGTCAGCCCAGCCAGCGCCATCGTAGCAGTCGTCAGCAACGCAACCGCGCCACACAGCACCGGCTTCATCTTCCGGCGCTTCTCACCGATGATGATGAACGGGATCATGGCGAAGAAAGAGGTCAGCATGACCGTGAGGTAGAACCACCAGTGCGCCCCCGAGGGCAGCCCCAACTGGTCTTCGAGCACCACCGGAAACACCAGGAACAGCGCGGTCAGCACCAGGTGCAGGGCAAAAATACCGAAGTCGAGGCGCAGCAACCGACCGTCTTTCAGCACTCGGGCCAGCATCGTCCGCGCTGGCAGGGTATCGGCGTTGGTGGCGTGCCGATGAGGCGTCGGCACCACCCGGTGCACCACGATCATGGCCACCACCGCCATCGCGGCGGTGCAGTAGAAAATTCCGGACAGCCCCCATAGCTCGCCCAGCACCGGCCCCAACACCAACGACACCGAGAACGACAAGCCGATAGACACCCCTACCGTGGCCATGGCCTTGGTGCGTTCTTCTTCCCGGGTCAGATCGCTGAGCAGCGCCATCAGCACACTGGCAATGGCTCCGGCGCCCTGAAGAATCCGACCGGCGATCACCACGTATATGGAATCACCGGCGCCGGCCAGCAAACTCCCGACCGCAAACAGCAGCAGACCGAAATAGATCATGGGCTTGCGGCCAACCCGGTCGGAAAGCAAGCCGTAGGGGATTTGCAGCAGAGCCTGTGACAACCCGTAGGCACCGACCGCCAGCCCCAACAGCGCTGGCGTTGCGCCCTGAAGGTCACGCCCCAGCAGGACAAACACCGGCATGACCATAAACAGTCCGAGCATACGCATGGCATAGACAGAGGCCAGCGCGGCAACGGAGCGTTTTTCCAGCGCATTCATGGAACATCTACCTCGGCGGTTGTCGGGAATCGGGTATTCGCCAGATGGCGGCGCCTCTGACAAGCGGCGAATTGTAGCAGAAGCCTGGCAGCGGAGGGACCGTCCTGCCCCGGGCTGGAGTTGTACCGGGCTTCGGTCAACACGGTATACTTTCAGTTTTTTCCAATCCGAGAGGTGTTATGGACCATATCCAGATCAAGGGTGCCCGCACTCACAACCTGAAGAACATCGACCTGGATATGCCGCGGGACAAACTCATCGTGATTACCGGGCTGTCCGGTTCCGGCAAGTCGTCCCTGGCGTTCGATACGCTCTACGCCGAGGGCCAACGACGGTACGTCGAATCGCTGTCGACCTACGCCCGTCAGTTTCTGTCGATGATGGAAAAACCGGACGTCGACCATATCGAAGGCCTGTCCCCCGCCATTTCAATTGAGCAGAAATCCACCTCCCACAACCCACGGTCCACGGTCGGCACGATTACCGAAATCTACGATTATCTGCGACTGCTGTTCGCCAGGGCCGGCGAACCCCGCTGCCCGGATCATGGCCAGCCGCTGGAAGCCCAGACCGTGAGCCAGATGGTCGACCAGGTCCTGGCCCGGCCCGAAGGCAGCAAACTGATGATCCTGGCGCCGGTGGTGCGGGACCGGAAAGGCGAACATCAGCAGATCATTGAAACCATGCGCAGCCAGGGCTTCATCCGGCTCCGGGTGGATGGCACGGTGTACGACATTGACGACATCCCCGCGCTCGACAAAAAGCGCAAGCATCAGATTGACGTGGTCGTGGATCGATTCAAGGTCAAGGCGGGGCTGGAGCAGCGATTGGCGGAAAGCTTTGAGACCGCCCTGGAACTGGCCGATGGCATTGCCCTAGTGGCGCCGATGGACGGCGACGGCGAGGAACAGACGTTTTCAGCGCGCTACGCCTGCACCCAGTGCGGCTATTCACTCAGCGAACTCGAACCTCGCCTGTTCTCCTTCAACAACCCGGCCGGCGCCTGCCCAACCTGTGACGGCCTCGGGGTTCGGCAATTCTTCGACCCGGAAAAGGTGGTCCAGCACCCGGAGGCGACACTGGCCGAAGGCGCCATCAAGGGTTGGGACCGGCGGGCGGTGTACTATTTCCAGATGCTGTCCAGCGTCGCCGAACATTACGGCGTCGATCTGGAAACGCCCTGGGTCGACCTGCCCGAGGGGTTTAAAAATGTGCTCTTGTATGGCTCCGGCTCCGACGAGATTGCCTTCCGCTATGTGAACTCGCGTGGCCACATTATGGAGAAGGCGCACCCGTTCGAAGGAATACTGCCCAACCTCGAACGCCGCTACCGGGAAACCGATTCGCAGAGCATGCGCGAGGAACTGGCGCGCAACCTCAGTACCCAACCCTGCAAAGACTGCCATGGCTCCCGGCTACGGCGCAGCGCCCGTCACGTCTTCATCGAAGACCGGAACCTGCCCGCGATCACCCATCTGCCCGTCGGCGAGGCCTTCGATTATTTCCAGCGCCTGGCTCTGCCCGGGCGCAAAGGTGAAATCGCCGAAAAAATTCTCAAGGAGGTCCGGGAACGCCTGCAGTTTCTGGTGAATGTTGGCCTGGAATACCTGACTCTGGAGCGCAGCGCCGACACCCTCTCCGGTGGTGAGGCCCAGCGCATCCGACTGGCCAGCCAGATCGGCGCCGGACTGGTGGGGGTCATGTACATTCTCGACGAGCCCTCTATTGGCCTGCACCAACGGGACAATGACCGCCTGCTGGCTACCCTGACGCACCTGCGGGATCTTGGTAACACGGTCATTGTCGTCGAACACGACGAAGATGCTATCCGGGCGGCCGACTATGTCATCGACATCGGTCCCGGCGCCGGCGTTCACGGCGGTCAGGTGGTTGCCTGCGGAACTCCAGCGCAGATCATAGAGCACGAACAGTCTCTCACCGGGCAGTACCTCAGCGGCCGGCGGGAAATCGCAGTTCCCAGCGTCCGCAACCCCGGCAACGGTCACTTCCTGACTCTGACCGGCGCTTCCGGTAATAACCTGAAGAACGTGACCCTCCAACTGCCGCTGGGCGTGATGACCTGCGTCACCGGCGTTTCCGGCTCGGGCAAATCGACACTGATCAACAGCACGCTCTACCCCGTAGCGGCCACCAAACTGAACAAGGCGTCGAGCCTGAACCACGCCCCCTATACCGCCATCGACGGGCTCGATCAGCTGGACAAGGTCATCGACATCGACCAAAGCCCCATTGGCCGCACACCACGATCCAACCCGGCGACCTACACCGGCCTGTTCACGCCCATCCGCGAGCTGTTTGCCGGCACTCAGGAAGCCCGCTCGAGGGGCTACAAGCCCGGTCGCTTCTCATTCAACGTGAAGGGCGGACGCTGCGAAGCCTGCCAGGGCGACGGCGTCATCAAAGTCGAAATGCATTTCCTGCCCGACGTCTATGTTCCCTGCGACGTATGCAAAGGAAAGCGCTACAACCGGGAGACGCTGGAAGTCCGGTACAAGGGCAAAAACATCCACGAAGTGCTGGAAATGACCGTCGAAGAAGCCAGGGCGTTTTTCGACGCCGTGCCTTTTCTGGCCCGCAAACTACAGACCCTGATCGACGTTGGCCTGTCGTACATCCGGTTAGGCCAGAGCGCAGTCACGCTCTCGGGCGGCGAAGCGCAGAGGGTCAAACTCGCCAAAGAACTGTCGAAACGGGACACCGGCAAGACCCTCTACATCCTGGACGAGCCCACCACCGGGCTGCACTTCTACGACATTCAGCAATTGTTGAATGTCCTGCAACGGCTTCGGGATCACGGCAATACCATCGTGGTGATCGAACACAACCTGGATGTGATCAAGACTGCCGACTGGATCGTCGATCTCGGTCCCGAAGGCGGCTCAGGCGGTGGCCAGATTATTGCCGAGGGCACCCCGGAAGAGGTTGCCAACAACCCGGCATCGCACACTGGACGCTACCTGAAACCTTTGCTGTCGAAATAGCCGCGGCCAGCCCCGACTATTG
>JBPEXU010000451.1:0-4193 GCA_052031225.1 Marinobacter sp.
GGCGGCGGCAATAACGGCCCGGACCATCTGGTGATTTACTTCCAGGCCATCGAGCCGCAACAGACGGTGTTCACACCGCTCAGAAACCTGCCGATCCGGGATACCAACGCCAACCTGATCGTGGACTGTGATGATCTCGGCAGCGAAAACTGTCTGGAACCCTTTAACCACAATGGTAGCGATGCCGAGGGCTTCCAGCCTTCTGCCAACGCCGCCAAACTTCTGGTGACGGCGGACCACGCCGACGATGCTCGGGTAGGCTGCTCGGTCAGCGGTGCGGATTGCCCGCGCAAGAAATTCATTTACCAGACCTACGCTTTAAATACCGAAGTCACCGGGCCTGCGATCGACCCGGATACCGGTAAAGAAGGGGTTGGCGTTCTGCTCTATCCGACGCTACTCGGAACAACCTCCATCGACGTTCATCTGTCCTTGCTGAGTACGGTGTCGACCACAGGGCCGCAGGTCCTTCGTATGCGTTACGCCAAAGACGACCCGAATTGCACTGGCGCCAGTTGTCCGAGAAACAGCCTGATCCCGGGCATCATCGTTGAGGGCGACGATGGCCAAACTGTGTTCAAGACCAAGGCAGACCTGTTCCTGGATGCCCCGGAGCTGTCTGCCCGAGCCCTGGGCATCAACCTGCCGCTCAGTCACAATCTGGAAAGTTACCCTCTGACCCTGGACCTGGAGGGGGACGTGGTGTTCTACGACGACGGTCGGATGCAGGTAGAACAGCGCAACATCAATATTCCCGCTATCGATGTCGAGGCCGTCGCGCTGGGCTTTATCAACACCGAAATTCCCCTGATCATTCCCGAGCAGGGTGTTTATCTCAACTTTGTCTCCAACCCGGTCAAGGATCTACCGGTGCAGCCGTAAACGCCGCCACTTGGCGATTGAGGCCAGTCCGTCGGGCTGGCCTTTTTTTGTCTCGCAGTTAGTACCAATCTTTTCCTCTGCCCCCGCATTCCTGATAATCTGGTTGCAATACGCAACTCCGGATCGCGGACCGACAACAACAAGACTCAGGAGAGCCCATGAACAACGGAACCCACTATCGTACCTGCCACCTTTGCGAGGCCATGTGTGGCGTGGCCATCGAGGTCAAAGATGGTCGTATCGCGTCGATCAAGGGCGATGACAACGATCCGCTGAGTCAGGGCCACATCTGTCCGAAAGCGGTGGCGTTGCAGGATCTCCACGAAGATCCGGAGCGACTGCGAAAGCCCTTACGGAAAACCGCCGATGGCTGGCAGGAAGTCTCCTGGGACGAAGCCTTCGACACCGTTGCCCGGCGCCTGCACGAAATTCGCCAGCAGTACGGCCGTAACAGCATCGGGGTCTACCTGGGCAACCCCAACGTCCACAACCACGGTTCGCTGGTCGCCACCATGCCATTTTTAAGGGCCATCGGCAGCCAGAACCGGTTCTCGGCCACCTCCAACGACCAGCTACCGCACATGCTGGCGAGCCTGGAAATGTTCGGCCATCAGATCCTGTTCCCGATTCCCGACATCGACAACACCGACCTGTTTATCTGCATCGGCGCCAACCCCATGGCCTCGAATGGCAGCCTGATGACCGTCCCCAACGTCCGGGGCCGTTTGAAAGCGTTGCAGCAACGCGGTGGTAAGCTCGTGGTGATCGACCCCCGGCGAACCGAGACCGCCGCGCTGGCCGATCAGTTTCACTTCATTCGCCCGGGGACCGACGCGCTGCTGCTGATGGCCATGGTGCATACCCTGTTCGACGAAGATCTGGTGGACCTTGGGCCCGCCGAGCGGCTCACCCGGGACGTGGATCTGCTGCGCCTGGCGTCGGTGCCCTATACCCCGGAGGCGGTCAGTCCGCACACCGGGATCGCCCCGGACGCCATCCGCGATCTTACCCGCCAGCTGGCCGGCACCCGCAAAGCCGCGCTTTACACCCGGATGGGCACCAGCACCCAGGCCTTTGGTGGCATTGCCACCTGGCTCGCCTATTGTCTGAACATCCTGACCGGGAAACTCGATACCGTTGGGGGCGTACTCTTCACCCAGCCCGCGATCGATCTCGTTGCTCTGGGCGCCGCTGCCGGCCAGCAGGGGCATTTCGACAAACGCCGAAGCCGGGTTCGCAATCTGCCGGAATTTGCCGGCGAGTATCCGGCCAGCACCATGGCGGACGAAATCCTCACCCCGGGCGACGGCCAGATCCGCGCGTTCGTCACCGTCGCCGGTAACCCGGTGCTGTCCAGCCCCAACGGCCGGAGACTGGAGAAGGCGCTGGATAGCCTGGAGTTCATGGTGTCGGTGGACTACTACCTGAACGAAACCACCCGCCACGCCGACCTGATCCTGCCCCCCACCGCCGCGCTGGAACGCAGCCATTACGACCTGATCTTCAGCATGTTCACCGTGCGCAACTTTGCCAAGTACAGTGACCCGCTGTTCCCGGCCGGCGACGACACCCGTCACGACTGGCAGATTCTTCTGGAGCTGGCACACCGCCTGGAAAAACAGCGAAAAGGCGGCCGACTGCCGCTGAAATCGGAGCTGGGCTGGCGCACCTTCAAACAACTCGGCCCGGACCCGATTCTGGACCTGCTGCTGCGTTCCGGGCCTTATGGCGTGGATGCCGGGCCGGCCAGAAAACTGCTGCAACCCGCGGTCGACCTGGTGCTGGATATCCTGCCCGATCGCCATCCGCTGAAAGCGCTGGCGCGCCTGAGTCCGCTGAACCGGCAGTGGGATTCCACCCCCAAAGGGCTGTCCCTGTCCGCCCTGCGCGACAACCCTCACGGCGTCGACCTTGGCCCGCTGCAACCGTCCTTGCCGGAGCGCCTGTTCACCCGGGACGGTCGGATTCACCTGGCACCACGGCGTTATCTGGACGACCTGGGGCGCCTCTATCGGCGCTTGACCGCGGCACCGGAAACCGGCCTGGTCTTGATCGGGCGTCGCCACGTTCGCAGCAACAATTCCTGGATGCACAACAGCCAGCGGCTGGTGAAGGGCAAAGACCGCTGTACACTGATCCTGCACCCGAAGGACGCCAGCCGCCTTGGCCTGCAGGCGGGTGACCTGGCTCAGGTCCAGGGTGGCGGAGAGGCCGTGACCCTGCCTGTGGAGATCACCGAGGACATCATGCCGGGCGTTGTCTCGATTCCCCATGGCTGGGGACACGACCGGGAGGGCACCGGCCAGTCGACCGCCACGGCCCACGCCGGGGCATTCATCAACGACGTGCTCTCGGACGGTGACATCGACCCACTGTCGGGCACCTCGGTCTTGAATGGTCAGCCGGTTACTGTCAAAGTCGCGCGTCCGGTCAAAGCGCGCAAGAGCGCCTGAGTCGTACGAGGAGATCACCATGCCAACGTGGTTGCAATGGACCCTGATCCTGGGCGGGCTGATGGCGATTGCCGGTTTGGTCTTCGTCATCCGGCGCCAGCTGCGCACCCTGTCCGAAGCCCGGCGGAGTCAGCAGAAAACCCAAGCGTTTCAGGCCAAACGCCGGCAGGACATGATCGACAGCATCCGCATCATTGCGCAGGCGGTGGAGGAGGATCAGATCGAGTATTCCGAAGCCTGCCTGCGGCTGAAAGGGCTGCTCGATCACCTGGAGCCCCGGCTGCTGGAACAATCGCCCTATCGGGTGTTCCGGCTGGTTCAGGAAAAACTGGCGCACATGCCGACCCACCGCGCCCGCAAACAGGCCGATGCCGAGCTGATCGAAAAACTGGACAAGGAACGTTTTGCGGTGGAGCGGGAACACGCCGATGAAATCCGACGGGCCGCGAGTGCGATCCGGCAATACCCGTTCGAACCGGCGGCAAGTGATCGATGACGACGCCCGTTTGTTACAATTTGTAACCGAAGAACTCGAAGGAACCTGACTTTCGCAATTCAAATCAACAGGTTCCAAATCTGTGAAAAACTGACACACGGCTCATTCCGTGCGCAGGCCAGGCCGTCGCTTTTCTTTTCGGAGCAATTGGCTAAATTTAACGATAGGGAGATGCCCACTCCTATCTGCGGCGGCATTCTCCCTACGTTGTTTTCTCCTGATAAGTTTGGACGACTCTGCAACAAGCGGGTGAGCTTGCCGGCCTTAGGGCCGGCTCTTTTTTAGGCTTGGTTCATCATACCTGCCATCGCCATGATGGCGTCTTTGTTCTCCACCAGTTCGTCAAACTGCGCTTCCACCCG
>JBPEXU010000452.1:0-1874 GCA_052031225.1 Marinobacter sp.
TGACGATTGTGCTCATTACCCACGAGATGGACGTGGTGCGCCGGGTCTGTGACCGGGTCGCGGTGATGGACGCCGGTCGGGTGGTGGAAATGGGAGCGGTCAGCGAGGTGTTCCTGCACCCGCAGCACCCGACCACCCGAGATTTCGTGTTCGAGAGCGAAAACATCGACCGGCAGGAACTGCAGGAAGACCTGCAGAAGGCCAGCGGCCGGATCTTGCGGCTGACTTTCAAAGGCGATGCCACGTATCAGCCGCTGTTGGGCAGTGTGGCGCGGGAGTCCGGCGTCGATTTCAGTATCCTGTCCGGCCGCATCGATCACATCAAGGATACCCCGTACGGCCAGCTTACGCTGTCGCTGGTGGGCGGCGATCTGGACGTTGCCATGCGGGCGTTTGAGTCGGCGGATGTTCATGTGGAGGTGCTGCGCTGATGGAAGCCCTGCTGAGTAATGTGGACTGGGTCGAGATTGGCTGGGCCAGCTGGGACACCCTGGTTATGGTGGGCATGTCGCTGCTGTTCAGCGTGCTGATCGGGCTGCCGATCGGGGTGGTGCTGTTTCTTACCGGCAAGCGCCAACTGCTGGAACAGCCGGTGGCGTATGCGATCCTGTCGTTTATCGTCAACGTCCTGCGGTCGGTGCCGTTCATCATCCTGCTGATCGTGATGATCCCGTTCACGGTCATGATCATCGGCACCTCGCTGGGCGTGGCCGGTGCCATTCCACCGCTGGTTGCCGGCGGCGCGCCCTTCTTCGCGCGGCTGGTGGAAACCTCGCTGCGGGAGGTGGACCGCGGCATCATCGAGGCCACCCAGGCCATGGGCGCCAACGTCCGGCAGATTATTTTCGGGGCGCTGTTGCCGGAGGCTTTGCCCGGTATCATTGCCGGCATCACCGTCACCGCCATTACTCTGGTGTCTTACGCGGCGATGTCCGGTGTTATCGGTGGCGGTGGTCTGGGCGATCTGGCGATCCGCTTCGGCTACCAGCGTTTCCAGACCGATGTGATGGTGATTACCGTGGCCCTGCTGGTGATTTTTGTGCAGGTGCTGCAGATGGCCGGCGACCGGCTGGTGCTGTATTTCAGCCGTAAGTAGTTTTTGAGGTCTCGTGAAGGCCACCGGTGGGGAGGCCTTCCGAAAAACGCCCGTGAATACGTCCCTGTAGGGCTCGGGCGCGCCATCCCTGGCGCTTCACGTTTTCGGCAGGCCTCCCCACCGGCGGCCCAAGCTGACAGATTTATCGAAGAACAGTGTCTTCCAAAAAAGGAGAACCGGATATGAACCTGAAGAAAACCCTGGCCGCGCTGGCCGCCGCCGCCACTTTCTCCGTTGGCGCCTCCGCCGAGGAGCTGTCCGTTGCCGCGACGCCGGTGCCGCACGCGGAGATCCTGGAGTTCGTCAAGCCGACCCTGGCCGAGCAGGGCGTCGAGCTGGATGTGAAGGTGTTTACCGACTACATCCAGCCCAACATTCAGGTGGACCAGAAGCGGATGGACGCCAACTTCTTCCAGCACCAGCCGTACCTGGATGAGTTCAACGCCGGCCGCGGCACCAATCTGGTGACGGTGACCGGTGTCCACGTGGAGCCGTTTGGTGCTTACTCCAGCAAGATCGACTCGCTGGATGCCCTGGCCGATGGCGCCGTGGTCGCCATTCCCAACGATCCGACCAACGGTGGCCGTGCTCTGCTGCTGCTCCAGAAGGCCGGTCTGATCACTCTGAAAGACGAAAGCAAGATCACCGCGACTCCGCGCGACATCGCGGACAACCCGAAAGACCTGGACTTCAAGGAACTGGAAGCCGCCACGCTGCCGCGCATCCTGAATCAGGTGGATCTGGCGCTGATCAACACCAACTACGCGCTGGAGGCCGG
>JBPEXU010000453.1:0-3823 GCA_052031225.1 Marinobacter sp.
CCCCCCCCCCCCCCCCCCCCCCCCCCCCCCCCCCCCCCCCCCCCCCCCCCCCCCCCCCCCCCCCCCCCCCCCCCCCAGGCCCGGCGCAGGCGGTCGTGGAGGGCGGCCCAGGCGTCGTCGACCGGCGGCGTTTCGATCACGATATGGCTCAGACTGGCTTGGTCGAGACTGTGCAGCGCGGCGTAGAACATGCGGGCGTAGTCGCCCGGTTGCTGCGACAGCTGCAGCGCGGTGGTGACGCCCTCGGGCGGCGCTGAACGATACCAGAGTACACCGACCCGGGCGCCCGCGCGGATCAGCGCCTGAACCTCGGCCGATAGCCGTTCCGGGGCGATGCTGGAGGTCGGAGTTTTGGGTTGGTAGTGCCGTTTGACGTTGCCCGGTGCCGCGATGTTGGCGGCGCCTGCGGCGGTCACTGGCCGGCCCAGAACCGAGGCCAGCTGGTCCGGGCCAATCAGGCCGGGGCGGACAACGGTGGGGCGCTCGCCCGACAGGTCGACGATGGTGGATTCCAGGCCGACGGTGCAGGCGCCACCGTCCAGCACCGCTGCGATCTTGCCCGACAGCCCGGCCAGTACGTGGTCGGCGGTGGTCGGGCTGATCCGGCCATAGGGGTTGGCGGACGGTGCCACCACTTCCCGGCCCAGAGTCCGGATCACGTCCAGCGCCACCGGGTGTCTGGGCATACGCACGGCGATGCGATCGCTGGCGCCGGTGATCAGCTCGCTGGCCCGCTCATGTTTGGGCAGCAGCAGGGTCAGCGGGCCGGGCCAGAACGCCTCCGCCAGGCGCCAGGCCGTCTCCGGCACCGACGTCGCCCAGTGGTTCATGCGTTCGGGATCGGCCAGGTGTACGATCAGCGGGTGCCCGATCGGCCGCTGCTTGGCGGCAAACACCGCCCGCACGGCGCCGGCGTTGCCGGTATCGGCGGCCAGACCGTAGACGGTTTCGGTCGGGATCGCGACCAGTTGGCCGTCGGCCAGCAACTGGGCGGCCTGGCGGATGTGTTCGGGCTGGGCCGAATCAAGGCGGAGTGTCTGGGTCAAAGCGAATCCTCGGGAAACGACCGGTGTCGGATAGAGCGACCGAAAGCCGCCCAGGTTACTTCAGTTCGAAGCCGCGTTCGATCAGGAAATCCCGCATGTGCGGGCGCAGCTTGGTGGTGAACAGCGGTTTCAGCTGCTCCGACCAGTTGGTGTCTTTGGTGCCACCGGTGCGCTGCTGGTAGTACCGGTGCATGGTGTGATCGAACTCGGCCACCAGGGCTTCGTCCTGGCGGTCGTCGTAAGTGTCTTGCTTGAGAATTGCCGCCAGGGGCAGACGGGGTTTCACCTCCGGGTCCTGATCCGGATAGCCCAGGCTCATGCCGAACACCGGGTAGACGTGATCCGGCAACCGGAGCAGGTCGGCGACCGCTTGCGGGTTGTTGCGGATGCCACCGACGTAGCACAACCCCAGCCCCTCCGATTCGGCGGCAATGGCGACGTTCTGGGCCATCAGCGCGGTATCGATGCTGGCCACCAGCAGTTGTTCGGTCATGCCCCGGATCACCTCGGCACCGGCCCGCTCGGCAGCTTCGGTGGCCCGCTTCATGTCGGCGCAGAACACCAGAAAGTCCGAGGCTTCCGCGACATGGGCCTGGCCACCGGCCAGCTCCGCCAGGCGCAGGCGGTTGTCGGGATTGACCACGTGCACAATGGTGTAGGCCTGGACGTGGTTGGAGGTGGCCGCGCACTGGCCGGCCCGGATCAGTTCCTCGAACAGGTCCCGGGGAATCCGGCGGTTCTGGAACTTGCGAATGGACCGGTGCGATTTGAGCAGTTCGATGGTCGGGTTCATGGCGCTTTGCCTCTTGAGCCAGTGGTGCGGGGCTGCCGGGGTCAGTCAAACGAGCAGCGTTACCCGGACCAGGCGGCGATGACGCGCTGCTGGTATTGAGTCAGCAGGGCATTGAGGGCGGCCAGCACAACGAATACCGCGATACCGCCGGGCACCAGAGCGTGGACCTCGGGATTCGGCGCGGCGCTGGCGGGAATCAGCACCAGGCCGATGCCGTTGCGGACCAGCCGAAGGCCAAGGATGGCAAAGTGGAAGCCCGGCTGGATCAGCGACGACAGGTCGCGCAGGCCGCGGCCAAACGCGCTGACCAGGTGCACACTGTTGAACATCAGTACCAGAAAAACACAGAGCTGGAGAACTTCAAACAACGTCATAAGCGATCAGGAATTATGTGTTGGGGGCCCAAAAAGGGCTGCATTATGCCAAGTCGATCAAAAATCATCCAGTCCGTCCGCCGCGCCCGAGCGTCGACGGATGATCGAAACGCGGCTAGGCTTAGGGCGAGCGCGCCTAAAGCTTCGGCCGACGTGACCGAAAACCATAGCAGGGCCGGATATCCCGGTTGTCCAGACAAGAACAAGAGGGCCTCGCCTTGATGCTGTCGTCACTTTCCGTCATTGAACGTAAGCTGGGCGTGTCCGGCAAATTTCTTATCGTTCCGGTGTTCATTCTGCTGTCCTTTGCTCTGGTGATCGTGATCACCGTGCGCGAGTTCCAGGCCCTCGATGCCAACATGAACACCGTTGCCCGCGATCTGGCGCCGGATACTGCCATCGCCACCGACACTCTCAACACCTTGTACCGCATGCGGCTGCGGGTGGCCGATTACAACGAGTCCGGCGATGACGAGGTGCTGGCCCGGTTCGACGCACTTGAACGGGAGCTGGCGAAGGCCATGGATCGGGCGCAGGCCGAAATTGAGGATCCGGACGCCCAGGCGCTGGTGGCGGATATGGTCAGCGGCACCGAAGAGTTCGTCCGGGTGTTCCGGCAGGAACTGGTGCCCACCAAGCAGGCGGTGCTGGCGATCATCGCCGACGAGCTGGACAAATTCGGACCGGAGGCCAGCAAAGCCCTGCGCCGGGCCATGGACATGGTCACCAACCGCGAGCCGGACGGCCCGCTGCGGGTATTCCTGGAACAGCTGAACAACGACACTTTGCTGATGCGGATGGCGGCGCAGCGCTATTTTGCCGAGGGCGATGATGACAGCAAAGATGCTCTGCAATGGGCCATTGAAGACGTCGCCGACGCGCTGATGATCCTGGACCGCGACACGGTGCCGGATTATGCCACTGACTACTTCGATACCGCCCTGAGTAATATCGAGCGTTACCGCGACGCGGTGGACCGGCTGCTGGTGCAGCAGGATCGTCTGCAAACCCTGAAATCCGAAACCCTCGATGTGCTCGGGCCACAGATTGCCGCTACCGCCCGAGCGCTGGAGAACGCGGTGTTTGCGTCCCTGGAGCGGATGGCCGATCAGGCCGATGCCGCCACCGATCAGGCCTTGTCGGTGGTGCTGGTGGCGTTTGCCGTTTCGCTGGTCATTGGTCTGGTGTTCGCCTTGTTAATGAGTCGGGCCATGGGCCGCAGTGTGCGCCGGGCCCGGGGTGAAATACTGACCTATCTCGATGGTATCAGCCGGAATCAGGGCGATCTGACGACTCGGCTTAGCCCCGGCCGGCCCGATGAGATCGGTGATTTTATCGCCGCCGTCAACCAGTTCCTGGAGACCCTGGAAGACACCATCTCCACCATTGTGGCGTCGTCGGCGCAGCTCTCCGGCGAGTCCGAGTCGTTGTCCGCCATCACCGCTCGCACCCAGGACAACTCCGACCAGCAGCGGGAACAGATCATCCAGGTATCCGCCGCGATGCAGCAGATGAGTTCGACCTGTGACGAAATCGCCCGCAGCACCCAGGATACCGACGAGTCGGCGCGGGAGGCGGCGAAGCTGGCGGACGACGGCAAAGAGACCGTC
>JBPEXU010000454.1:0-2782 GCA_052031225.1 Marinobacter sp.
GTCGGAGGCCATGGATGGCCGGAGTCAAGCGCACATGGATGTGCTTGCAGCGGTTCCGGGGAGGGGCACCCCCACCACCGAACACACGGAATTTAGCGGTCACGGATAGTACCGGGCCGACACAATCGAACAGGAGTACACAATGAGCACACCGGCAGAACAACTGAGCAGCTTTGACGACTACAAAGTTCGCGATATCTCACTGGCCGAGTGGGGCCGCAAGGAAATCAAAATCGCCGAGGGCGAAATGCCCGCCCTGATGAAGCTGCGCGAAAAGTACAAAGCCGAGCAGCCGCTGAAAGGCGCCAACATCATGGGCTGCATCCACATGACCATTCAGACCGCCGTACTGATCGAAACACTGGTCGAGCTCGGCGCCAAGGTTCGCTGGTCCTCCTGCAACATCTTCTCAACCCAGGATCAGGCGGCCGCCGCCATCGCCGCGCGCGGCATTCCCGTGTTTGCCTGGAAAGGCGAGACCGAAGAAGAGTACGAATGGTGTCTGGAGCGTACCGTGGGCGCCGATGTCGAGGGCTGGGAGCCGAACATGATCCTGGACGACGGCGGCGACCTGACCGCCCTGCTCCATGAAAAGTACCCCGAGATTCTGAGCAAGTGCCACGGCGTGACCGAAGAGACCACAACCGGCGTCCACCGCCTGCAGGAAATGCTGCGCGAGGGTACGCTGAAAGTCCCGGCCATCAACGTCAACGACTCCGTCACCAAATCCAAGAACGACAACAAATACGGTTGTCGTCACAGCCTGAACGACGCCATCAAACGCGCCACCGATCATCTGCTGTCGGGCAAGAAAGCCCTGGTGATCGGCTACGGAGACGTGGGCAAAGGCTCCGCCGCCTCCCTGCGCCAGGAAGGCATGATCGTCAAAGTCTCCGAAGTCGACCCGATCTGCGCCATGCAGGCCTGCATGGATGGCTTTGAAGTGGTCTCCCCGTACCTCGACGGCATCAACTCCGGCACCGAAGCCTGCGTCAACAAAGAGCTGCTGGCCAACACCGACCTGCTGGTCACCACCACCGGCAACGTCAACGTCTGTGACGCCAACATGCTCAAAGCCCTCAAAAGCGGCGCGGTGGTCTGCAACATCGGCCACTTCGACAACGAGATCGACACCGCTTACATGCGCAAGCATTGGGAGTGGGATGAGGTCAAGCCGCAGGTTCACGTGGTGTACCGCGACCGCGCGACCAACGACCACCTGATCCTGCTCTCGGAAGGCCGCCTGGTCAATCTGGGTAACGCCACCGGCCATCCGTCACGGATCATGGACGGCTCGTTCGCCAACCAGGTGCTGGCGCAGATGTACCTATTCGAGCGCAAGTTCGCCGACCTGCCGGAAGAGTCCAAAGCCAAGGGCGTCTACGTGCAGGTGCTGCCGAAACACCTGGATGAGGAAGTGGCCCGGGCCATGGTCGAAGGCTTTGGCGGCGTGATCACCAAGATGACGCCGGAACAGGCGAAATACATCGGTGTACCGGTCGAAGGCCCGTACAAGCCAGAAAGCTACAAGTACTGATCGGATAGCAACATGGACAGCCAGAAACAATTCAAGCGCCGGTTCAGCTTCGAGTTTTTCCCGCCCAAAACCGAACAGGGCAAGGAAAAGCTGCAGGCGGTGCGCGATCAGCTGGCCGGGGTCAACCCGGACTTTTTCTCGGTCACCTTTGGCGCCGGCGGCTCCACCCGGGACCGCACCATCGAGACCGTGCTCAACCTGCACAAGCAAGGCATTTCCACCGCGCCCCACCTCTCCTGCGTCGGCGGGACCCGTGAGGAAATCGGCGAACTGCTGGATCTGTACAAGGAGCACGGCATCAGCCGCATCGTCGCCCTGCGGGGCGACCTGCCCTCCGGCATGGGCGCCGCTGGTGAGCTGCGCTACGCCAACGAGCTGGTGGCATTCATCCGCGAGCACAGCGGCGACACCTTCGCGCTGGAGGTGGCCGCCTATCCCGAGTTCCACCCCCAGGCTCGCAACGCCGAGGAAGACCTGAAAAACTTTGCCCGCAAGGTCGAAGCCGGCGCCAACAGCGCCATTACCCAGTACTTCTTCAATGCGGACAGCTACTTCTACTTCATCGAGCGCCTGGAGAAGATGGGCATCACCATCCCGGTGGTGCCGGGCATCATGCCCATCGTCAATTTCTCCAGCCTGGTCCGGTTCTCGGATATGTGCGGCGCGGAAATCCCGCGCTGGATTCGCAAGCAACTGGAAGCCTACGGCGACGACAGCGCCAGCATCCGAAAGTTCGGCGAGGAAGTGGTCACCGAGATGTGCGAACGGCTGCTCAAGGCCGGCGCCCCCGGCCTGCACTTCTACACCCTGAACCAGGCGGAACCCAGCCTGAGCATCTGGAAAAACCTGGGCATCAGCGAGCGGGAGAAGATTTCCTTCTGAACCCAACGCGTCCTTCTGTCTGGGGCGCCATCGGCGTCCCAGGCTAACCGCCAATCACCACCGTGCCCGAACCGATGGCCACACCACCGCAGGAAATTGCGCTGCCGGTAATGGCCGCAGGCTTGCCGTTGATCATCACCGAACTGGAACCGGCCGCGATCACCCTCGGATGCGGGGAATGTTTGGGCTTCGAGTGTTCCACCAGCGGGTCGCCGACCCGGGCCACCGGTTTGCCGTCAACGAGTACATCGGGAGAGCCGGCGATGACCGGCGTGGGCGGGAAGCCCTCATGGTCGGAGCCCAGGTCTCCGAGCAGGACAATGGCTTTGCTCATATCGCATCCTCTGCGTCGAAAATCGTCCG
>JBPEXU010000455.1:0-6210 GCA_052031225.1 Marinobacter sp.
GCCTGCCGGACTCACCCCACAAACAGGCGCTGACCGACCTGGCCGACGTGGCGATCGCCCGAGTCAGCTGAGGCGGTCCCGACCGTGCGGTGAGTTGAAGTCCAGCTCCGGCCCGAGCGGCACAATCTGAGTTGGGTTCACGGTGCGTTGACTGACATAGTAGTGGCGCTTGATCTGGCCCAGATCGACCGTCTCTGCCACCCCAGGCACCTGATACAGATCCCGCACATACCCGGACAACGCCGGAAACTGATCCAGCCGTTGGCGGTTGCATTTGAAGTGGCTGTAGTACACCGCATCGAACCGGATCAGGGTGGTAAACAGTCGCCAGTCCGCCTCGGTAAGCTGATGCCCAACCAGATAGCGCTGCCGGGACAGACGCCGCTCCAGCCAGTCCAGCGACTCGAACAGCGCCGTGTAGGCCTCCTCGTACTTGTCCTGAGCGGTGGCAAACCCTGCCTTGTAAACGCCGTTGTTGACCGTGTGGTACACCCGATCGTTCACTGCATCAATGCCTCCCCGCAGCGGGGCCGGATAAAAATCCAGTGTTGCGTTGACGCCATCCAGATGGTCGAACGCCGCGTTGAACATGCGGATGATGTCAGCCGACTCGTTGCTGACAATCGTCTCCCGCTTCCGATCCCAAAGCACTGGCACCGTCACCCGGCCGGAATACCTCGGCGCCGCTTTGGTGTAAAGTTGGTGTAAAAACCGGTAACCGTACAGGCGGTCCTGATGGCCGGCATCATCCGGCCGGAACTCCCAGCCATTGCCCAGCATGTCCGGGTGGACAACGGAGACCGGAATATGCCGGGCCAAGCCTTTCAGCTTCCGGACGATCAGGGTTCGATGCGCCCACGGACACGCCATTGACACGTACAGATGATAGCGTCCGGACTCGGCCTCATAGCCGCCCTCGCCTTCCGGCCCCGGCGCGCCGTCGGCGGTCACCCAGTTCCGGAACCGTGCCGCCTCCCGTTCAAATTTACCGCCGGATTTATCCGTGTCGTACCACTGGTCATGCCATTTGCCGTCGATCAACAGCCCCATACGCCCTCCGCTTTCTTGTCAAACTGCAGGCAGAATAACGGCGCCCCTGCTACTCTCTCAAACAAACGTTTCTGGCCAACTACTTCAGATAATTCGAACATGCATACCGCCATTACCATCGACGCCCTCAAGGTGCTGGACGCGATCGACCGCAAGGGCAGCTTTGCGGGCGCTGCCCAGGAATTGTTCCGGGTCCCCTCCGCCATCAGTTACACCGTTCAGAAACTGGAGGAGGATCTGAACGTCGACCTTTTTGATCGCAGCGGCCACCGCGCGATACTGACGCCGGCCGGGCGATACCTGCTCGACGAAGGGCGCGCGCTGCTGGAAGCGGCCGAAACACTGGCCCACACCACCCGTCAGGTGGCTCAGGGCTGGGAAACCCGGCTTCGGATCGGCTTCAATTCGCTGTTGCCGGCGGAGTGTCTGTTCCCGGCCATCCGGGATTTCAGCCAACTGGGCGTGCCGGTCGATGTTCAGGTGATTGAAGAGGTGTTCGCGGGCGCCTGGGACGCCTTGCAGAGCCGGCGGGTCGACCTGGTGATCGGCGCCGATAGTTTCAGCAAACCAGCGGGGAACTTCACGACCGTCGCGCTCGGAGAAATGCCGTTCGTATTTGCGGTCGGGGCCAACCACCCGCTCGCCTCAGCCCCGGAGCCACTGACCGAAGAAGACATTGTGCGTTTTCCAGCCGCCGTCGCTGCGGACACCTCACGCTCCCTGCCACCCGGCCATGCCGGCATATTCCGTCGCCAGCGCACGCTGACGGTCAGCAACATCGAACAAAAGATTGCCGCTCAGGTGTCCGGGCTCGCCGTTGGCTGGCTGCCCATCCCCCGCATTCAGACGGAACTCGCATCCGGTGCACTGGTTGCCAAAGCGGTACAGGAACCGCGCCAACCGGCGCTGCTGCACCTGGCCCGGCACGCCGAAGACCAGGGCAAGGCGCTGATGTGGTTCTGGCAACGGTTGCAGGACGACAAAGACATCCGCCGATGGCTCAGTTCGGGCGCCTGACCGGGCCGCGCCGTCCGGCCTGGCGCCAAAGCCAAGCAGGCACCGGACATTGTTGTTTATACTGCGTGAAACCACGCGCAAGGGAGTTTACGGATGCGGCAATTGTCGGAACTGGATGCCTCGTTCCTGTATCTGGAGTCGGAGTCGGCGCCGATGCACATCGGCGGCATCTATCTGTTTGACGCCAGTAATCGCGACAAACCGCTTGCCTTCAGCACCTTCGTTGCCTATCTGCGAAGCCGGCTGCATGTGGTACCGGTCTTTCGCCAGCGGCTGAAAGAAATCCCACTCCGGCTGGGGCGACCATACTGGGTGGACGACCCAAACTTCTCCATCGAACGCCATCTGGCGTACGTTAATCTTGGCCAGTACGGCCATCAGACCAGCCTGATGTCGCTGGCCTCGAAAATCCTGGAAGAGCCGCTGAAACGGGACCGGCCATTGTGGCACATCACGTTTGTCGATGGCTTTAAGCTCGACGATGATGAACAGGGCAGCGAAGCGTTCGCGCTCATCGTCAAACTGCACCATGCCGCCATCGATGCCTTCAGCGGCGAGGAAATCATGGGCAAATTGTTGGAGTACACGCCGCAGCCCCGACCGATTGCCCCGCCTAAGCCCTGGCACCCGAAGCCTCAGCCGTCCGAGGAACGGGTCATGGTGCAGGCCGGCGCCAACCTGCTGCGGACGCCCCTGCAGTTCACCTCGCTGGCGTTCAACGCCGCCGAGGCCACCGCCCGGGGCGTTATCCAGAAGCACTTGCGTAAGTTACCGCTGCCGCTGCCGCTGTTTTCCGCGCCCCACAGCCCGTTCAATCGGCAAATAACGGCAAACCGGCAGATTGTCTCCGCAACCGTCGAGCTGTCTCGGTTAAAGGCCATCAAAGCAACGCTGGGCGACGTTACTCTGAACGATGTGGTCCTTGGCCTGTGTGCCGAGACGCTGGTGCGTTACCTGGCGCGACAGGGCATTGAAACGGACAAATCGCTGGTTGCCATGACCCCCATCTCCGTGCGCTCGAACAGCCTGCGCAAGGCAACTGGCAATCAGATGTCTGCGATGTTGCTGGATCTGGCGACCTGCGAGCCCGACCCGGCGCAGAGAATTCGGCGGATTCACCAGAATGCCGTTGCCTCGGAGCCCTACCGCGAAGCAATCGCTGCCGATCGGCTGACCGAATTGCTGCCCTCGACCATGCTGGCGCTGTCGGCCCGGCTGTACTCCGAACTTCAGATCGCCCAGCGCTATCAGCCGGTATTCAACCTGCCCATCACCAACGTCCCCGGCCCCCAGGTGCCGCTGTATCTTCAGGGCGCCCGTCTGGTTCGGCAATACAACACCGCACCGCTGTTTGACAGCATGGGCATGGTCATCGTGGCGGTAAGCTATCAGGGAACGCTGACCATCAACTTCACCCTCTGCCCCGATGTAGTCGCAGACGGCGAAGCGTTGGCGCCTCTGGTGAACGCCAGCCTGGCCAGCATTGAGGAACAGGCGCCCAAGCTCGGTGCCAGCGACAGCGGCGAACCGACTCAGGCGGCGAGCAACCAGAACCTGACCGATGACGTTCTGACGGCTCTGGAGAACGCGCTACGGAAGACGTTCAAACGTTTCCGCGCCTGACCGCAAAGGCGATCAGGCCCGTTGGGAGTTACTCAAACGCCCAGCGCAGGAAAGCGCGCTTTTCGTCTTCACTGGCGGTCGCCCAGATCGCCTTGAGCTGATCCAGAGCGCTGTCGTTGGCACCTGCTGCTACAGACCCGCCGACGGAGGGAATCGGAGTTCGTCCGGCGACATCGGATTCCGGCGTCCATGCGCTGGATTGGGCGACTTCCTCGCCCGCGGCGTTGACGATGCTGACGGAGAATCCGTCCATCATCGCTTCAGCTTCGCGCTTACTGGCCGGCTTCTGATAGGCGATCCGGTACACCTCACCCGGCTCAGCGGTAAAGCGGACTACCTGCGGTGCACTCTCAACCACATCGACCTTGGATTCGCCGTCTCTGACCACCGAGGTCTTGCCCCAGATCGTTTTGAAGGTGAAGGCGATGTCCGTGGGCCCTGGCAGCAGGGCGTAGTCGAGCTCAAGATTGTCCATCAGGAAGTTGGTCATGGCACGCCCGTTGACGCGAAGCACCCGGATTTCTTCGGGTGTTTTCAGGGTCGCGGCCTGGTTCGCATTTGCAGGTTCCCCGTCCCAGGTCTTGACCTGTGACATGCTGGAACAGCCCGCGAGCAACAGGGCCAGAACGCCGGCCAGGAACGCCTTGCGGGCGGACGAAACGTGACAGATATTCATCATATCTCCTTGATAATGCGACGGAAGGGTCGGTCTCTGGTTTATACGGAACGCAGTGCATTCTGACGAGGCCCCATGACAAGGGCAAGACGCCTGGCAAATTAATCGCTGCCAAACGCTTGATCCCGACTGAGACTTATTCCGTAAAAATGTAAAAAAATGTTGAATTTGTCGCCGATTGGATTAATTTTAAACAGATCGGCTACAGCAACGCGGCGCCCGAGAACCAGAATCAAAAGAGGGCTCAGGAGAAACCATGGACACCCAACGCAGGTCCGGAGAAGACGGGCCGGTTCCCTTTCGTAGCAGTCGATTTTTCTGCGTAGGGAGCAAATGGTATTTCACGACCCGGGAAGGTTTCGACAGCGGACCTTTTGCTTCCCGGGAGCGGGCAGAAATTGGACTAAAGCGGTTCTTACACGTGGTCAGACTGCTGCCGGAAGAGCAGCGGGTCCACTGAGCCGTTCAGCCAAACCTTGGCTTTGACCAGTGCCCGGACTCATCAGAGTATTGCGGGCATCATCCACCTGTCTATCGCGTAAAGGCTCATCAGCGCCATCAGCCCGGCCACGACATCGTCAACCATGATGCCAAGCCCGCCCGGCAATCGGTCATCCAGCCAGTTGATGGGCCAGGGCTTCACCACGTCGAACAGCCGGAACAGGGCAAACGCCATCAACACGCCGTATATCTGATCCGGGAACAGCCCCAGCGCAATCCACATCCCGACGAATTCATCCCACACGATACCGCCGTGGTCGTGCACTTTCAGGTCGCTTGCGGTTTTACCGCACAGCCAGATGCCGACCAGAAACGCAATCAAAACCAACGACCAGTACACCGGCCAGGGTAACCAGGAAAAGCCATACCAGATCGGGATCGCGGCCAGACTGCCCCAGGTTCCGGGTGCTCTTGGGGTGGCACCGCTGCCAAAGCCAAAGGCCAGCAGATGCACCGGGTCCCGCAGGAATCCCGGCGGCAGAATCGCCTGTGGCAGATCCGGCTCCGGAAGGTGGTCGTCGGCACTCATGGTGTCTCCCCAAAGTGATCGTATCCCGGGTTTGCTGCGTTGCGACCCTGGTCGAGCCGAAGGCCGGCTTCCTCTTCCACCACCCCGATGACCGTCAGCGCCTTTTTCCAATCCGGGCTCAAGGATTGAAAACGCCCTGGCGGCAGCGTCAGGCACAACTCATAGTCGTCGCCGGCCGTAAGCGCAAAATCTCGGGCGGCAGGGCCCTTACAGGCTTTCAGAGCCGACGACACCGGAATCTCGCCAACACGAAGCCGAGCCCCGACGCCGGAAGCCTTAAGCACGTGGCCCAGATCCGCCAGCAGACCGTCGGAAACGTCGATCGCCGCCGAGGCGATCCCGCGCAGGGCTTGCCCCAGCCGTAGCCGGGGTAGCGGTCGGTGGTAGCGCGCCAGCAGGCGGCGGACAAACGGGTCATGGTGTTCGCCGTCGAGAAACTCGAGCGCGGCGCCGGCGTCCCCCAGCGTTCCGGAGACCACAACCATATCACCAGGCCTCGCCCCGGAGCGCAACAGCATCTGGTCGCGGGGGACGGTGCCATGCACTTGCATGGTCACGGTAAGGGGACCTCGGGTAGTGTCGCCACCGGCCAGAGCCAGGCCCATCCGGGCTGAAGCTTTTGCCAGCCCCCGGGAGAAGTCTGCCAGCCAGTCCGGTTGCGCGTCCGGCAGGGTCAGGGCGAGGGTGAAACACACCGGTTCCGCGCCCATGGCCGCCAGATCGCTGGCAGCCGCGGCCAGGGCACGCCAAGCCAGCCGATCGGCCGGATACCGGCGCGGGAAATGCACGCCTTCGACCATGGTGTCGACGGAAA
>JBPEXU010000456.1:0-16078 GCA_052031225.1 Marinobacter sp.
CCTGAATACCTGCCCGCGGATCAGCCCGATGGTCTGGCCCGGGTTGTCTTTGCCCACGGCTATTATGCCAGTGCCCTGCATGAAATCAGCCACTGGTGTATCGCTGGTGAGCACCGGCGCACACTTCATGACTATGGTTATTGGTACTGTCCGGATGGCCGGACGCAGGCGCAGCAGCGTGCGTTCGAGCAGGTCGAAATCAAACCACAGGCACAGGAGTGGCTGTTTTCGGTGGCGGCCGGCTTTCGTTTTCACATCAGTGTCGACAACCTGTCCGGCGGCGGTGCGTGCGATGAAGCGCGCTTTCGTCAGAATGTTCTGGCCCAGGCCAAACGTTACCTTGAGACCGGTCTGCCGCCTCGCGGGCAGCAGTTTTTCGACGCTCTTCTAGAATTCTATGGCACCGGCGAGGGCTTCCACGCCGCCTGGCGGCGGGATGCCCTCCGGTTGGTGCCCGATCCTTCGCTTTCCGCACAATCAAGGAAACCAGAAACAGTATGACATCTGACCCAAAACCAACCGGTGATCTCCGGTTCAGCGACCTCAACCTGGACAAGCGCCTGCTGGATGCCATCCACGCGATCGGCTTCGAGTATTGCACGCCCATTCAGGCCGAGACACTGCCTTGGACCCTGGCCTGTCAGGACCTGATTGGTCAGGCCCAGACCGGCACCGGCAAAACCGCCGCGTTTTTGATTACCGCGATCCAGGGCCTGCTGGAAACCCCGGTTCCCAAGGAGCAGCGCTTCGCCTCCGAACCCCGGGTGCTCGCGCTCGCTCCGACCCGCGAACTGGCCCTGCAGATTGCCAAAGACGCCGAACAGCTGTGCAAACACACTGGCCACAATGTGGTCACGGTGGTCGGCGGAATGAATTACGACAAGCAGCGCGATCAGCTGCAAAACGAAATTGTCGATATTCTGGTGGCGACGCCCGGGCGGCTGATCGACTTTCTTGGCTCGCAGGACGTGTTTCTGGATCAGGTGGATATCCTCATTCTGGATGAGGCCGACCGGATGCTCGACATGGGGTTCATTCCGGATGTAAAGCGCATTCTGCGCAAATGCACGCCCCGGGAGGATCGTCAGACCCTGCTGTTTAGTGCCACCTTCAATCAGGATGTGCTGAACCTGGCCTCCATGTGGACCCGCAACGCTGAGTTTGTCGAGATCGAGCCGGAGCAGAAAACCGCTGAACGGGTCGAGCAGACGGTGTATCTGGTGAGCGAGGATGACAAACTCCAGGTGCTGGTGAACTACCTGAAGCGGCCCGAGGTGGAGAAGGCCATCGTCTTCGCCAACCGCCGGGATCAGTGTCGCGACCTGGAGGAAGATCTGCGCAACCAGGGCATCAAAGTCGCGCTGATGTCCGGTGAAATCGCGCAGAACAAGCGGCTGGCAACGCTGGATCAGTTCAAGAAAGGCAGCATTCAGGTGCTGGTGGCGACAGACGTGGCGGGCCGGGGTATTCACGTGAACGGCGTGACACACGTTTTCAACTACAATTTGCCCGATAACGCCGAAGATTACGTGCATCGCATCGGCCGGACCGGGCGGGCGGGTAAACACGGTGTGTCGGTCAGCCTGGCCGGTGAGGACGATTCCTTCGCCTTGCCCGCCATTGAGACTTACATCAGCCAGAAACTGAAAACGTCGGTTCCCGAGGAAGCGCTGATGGCGCCGCTCGAGAAACCGGCGATCACCCGCCGACGGGGCGGGCGCCGAAGCTCCGGCGGCCGGCCCCAGGGCGGACGCGGGCCACAACGCCACCGCAGGAACTGACAGGATCGGACACGACCATGTTGATCGTAGCTGATGAGAATATCCCATTACTGGACTCCTTTTTCGGCGATATGGGCGAGATTCGCCGGGTTTCTGGCCGTCACCTGAGTGCCGCTGAGGTGCGCGATGCGGATGTCCTGCTGGTGCGCTCGGTGACCCGGGTGAACCGGGAACTGCTGGACGGCAGCCGGGTCCGGTTTGTCGGAACCACCACCATTGGCACCGACCACGTCGATGTTGAGTGGCTCAACCAGCAAGGCATTCGCTTTGCCGCGGCGCCCGGTTGCAACGCCAACAGTGTCGCCGAGTACGTCCTGACCGTGCTTTCACTCTACGCGGAAAAGCGGGGGCTCGATGACTGGACGGACCTTCGTGTTGGCATTGTCGGCGCCGGCAACGTCGGGGAAGAACTGGCCGGCAAGCTGGAGCGTCTCGGGTTTTCGGTTCGACGCTGCGATCCGCCACGGGCCGAGCGCGAGGTAGACGGAGATACCGAGTTCGTGAGCCTGGCAGAAGCGATGAGCTGCGACGTGGTGACTTTCCACACGCCGCTGACCCGGGAGGCACCGCATCCGACCTTCCACATGGTCGGCGAATCGGAGCTGGCCGGTCTTTCCGCCGGGCAGCTGTTGATCAACGCCGGCCGGGGGGAGGTCATCTGCGGGACGGCGTTGAAGCGGCGCTTGCAGTCCGCCAACGCACCGTTGGTGGCTCTGGATGTGTGGGAAAAAGAGCCGCGGATCGATCCGGAACTGGTGGACCTGGTCTGGCTGGCAACCCCGCACATCGCCGGCTACAGCCTGGAGGGCAAGGTTCAGGGTACCGAGATGATCTACCAGGCCCTGAGCGGTTTTCTGGGCTTGCCGGTCCGGAAAAAGGCGGGCCAGTTTCTGCCGGAACCGGCACTGAGCAAGGTATCGTTTACCAGTGCCGCCGATGAGGATCAGGCCCTGAAGATTGCCCTGCGGGCCTGCTACGATCCCCGTCAGGACGATGCGCGTCTGCGACTGGCCATGGCTGAGCCCAGCCCGGAGGCGCGGGGGATGGCCTTCGACCGGTTACGGCGGGATTATCCGGTCCGGCGGGAATGCTCCAGCGTTAAAGTCCAGCTCAAGGGCACCAGTAAATCGCTGCAGGACAGTTTCCGCGCCATCGGTTTCAAGCTGAAAATCTAGCGAAAAAAGGGCCGGGGTTACCGGCCCAATCACCTTCAACGCTCGGGGTCAGATCTGTGCCCGCTGCAGGGCCGCGATGCGGTCTTCCAGCGGCGGGTGGGTCATGAACAGCGCGCCAAGGCCTGCCCGCGCACCCCGGTTAATGCCAAACGCCTGCAGGGTATCCGGCATCTGATCCGGAACTTCGCTTTCCTGTTTCAGGCGCGCCAGTGCACTGATCATCGCGGCCCGGCCCGCCAGTTGGGCGCCGGCAATGTCAGCGCGGTATTCGCGGCGGCGCGAGAACCAGAACACGATGGTGCTGGCCAGGATGCCCAGGACCAGCTCCGCCACGATGCTGACCACAAAGAAGCCAATGCCGTGGCCCTGCTCGTTCTTGAACACCACCCGATCGACGAACGAGCCAATGACCCGGGACGCGAAGATCACAAAGGTGTTCACCACACCCTGAATCAGCGCCAGGGTGACCATATCGCCGTTCGCCACATGGCCAATTTCATGGCCCAGCACCGCCCGAATTTCTTCCTTGTCGAATCGGTGCAGCAGGCCCTCGCTGACCGCAACCAGGGCATCGTTTTTGTTCCAGCCGGTGGCAAAGGCATTGGACTGGGCGGCCGGAAAAATCGCCACTTCCGGCATTTTGATCCCGGCTTTTGCCGATAGCTCGGCCACCGTCTCGATCAGCCAGCGTTCGGCCGGGGTTCTCGGCGTCTCAATCACCTGGGCCCGGGTACTCCACTTGGCCATGGGTTTCGACATCAGTAGGGACACCAATGCACCGGCAAAGCCAAACACTGCGGCAAACGCCAGCAGCGAGCCATATTCGATACCGTTCTGGGCCAGATAGCTGTCGACCCCGAGCAGACGGAGTGTGACGCTGGCGACCAGAACAACCGCGAGGTTGGTTGCAAGAAACAGCAGTATTCGCATGTTAATTCCTTGAATCTTCCATCAAAGACGCAATTCGCCCATCTGACCGATATATGCGGTTCAGGTTCACGGCTTCAAGCGCGTTACCGCGATTTAATGATTGCTGGTGTCGGCGAAAAAGGTGGCCTGCACCACCTCGCTGATGCGAGCCGAATGGCCGCTTCGAAGGGCATGCCGGAACAGGTGGATGTGGGTCGATAGATCCTGCTGAACCGAGGGGGGCAGGGCGTCGGTGGTCTCGGAGCTGGGCAGAATACGTTCGGCCAGCGCCCGTGGTGCCGGAGCACTCAGGCGGATGAAGGCCTCCCGGGTCAGCACCGCCTGGTCCAGCGCTTCCTGGCGAATGGTATCCACGTAGCGCAGCAGGCCTTCTTCCTCAAGCCAAAGGAGCGCGCCAAAACAGGCCATATGGCGCTTGCTGTGCAAGCCGAATTCATCCGGCTCGTCGGGGCCGGCAATGTCTTCCACAAACAGGTTGATGCGTCGGGGAAAGGCGCCGTACAACTGCACCAGCGCGATGGCGACGTCCTTGTAGAACTCTTCGACGTGGATGTCGGCCATGGAGCCCCCGTTACTGCTGGTATTTGGTCAGGAAGTTGCCAAGCCGTCCCATAGCGTCTTCGAGCGTGTCTTCCCGGGGCAGAAACACCACCCGCAGGTGTTGTTTGTCGTCCATGTTGAAGGCCGAGCCCTGGACCAGCAGGATTTTCTCCTGCAACAGCAGGTCCAGCACCAGCTTCTCGTCGTTCACGATGGGGAAGTGCTTGGGGTCGAGTTTGGGGAACAGATACAGCGCGCCCTGGGGCTTGACGCAGCTGACCCCGGGGATGTCGTTGAGCATACGCCAGGCGGTTTCCCGTTGCTCGTAGAGCCGACCGCCGGGTGCGACCAGATCGTTGATCGACTGGTAACCGCCCAGCGCGGTCTGAATGGCCAGCTGAGCGGGGACATTGGCGCACAGGCGCATGTTGGACAGCATTTCGATGCCTTCAATGAGGTCCGTGGCGCGGTGCTTGGCGCCACTGATGATCATCCAGCCGGACCGGTAGCCCGCCGCCCGGTAGTTTTTGGAGAGGCCGTTGTAGGTGAAAAACAGCACGTCGTCGGCCAGGGAGGCGATGGAGACGTGCTCAACGCCGTCGTACAGGATTTTGTCGTAAATCTCGTCCGAGAGCACGATCAGATTGTGCTGGCGAGCCAGCTCGATCACCTGTTCCAGCAGCTCACGGGAATACACGGCGCCGGTCGGATTGTTGGGGTTGATGAGCACGATGGCGCGTGTACGTCGGGTGATCTTTTTCCGGATATCGTCGAGATCCGGGAACCAGCCCTGGGCTTCGTCACACCGGTAGTGGACCGGTTTGCCGCTGGACAAGGTGACTGCGGCCGTCCAGAGCGGGTAGTCCGGAGCAGGAATCAGCACTTCGTCGCCGGTGTTGAGCATCGCTTGCATGGACATGACGATGAGTTCGCTGACGCCATTGCCAAGAAAGATGTCGTCGATGTCGACCTTGTCGATGCCCCGCTGCTGACAATAGTGCATGACCGCCTTGCGGGCGGAAAACAGCCCCTTGGACTCGACGTAGCCCTGGGCCTGAGGCATGTTGTAGATGACGTCCTGTTGAATCTCCTCGGGGACGTCCAGCTCAAACGCGGCCGGGTTGCCGATGTTCAGTTTCAGTACCCGGTGACCTTCTTCTTCAAGTCGCCGGGCCTCCCGCAGAACCACGCCCCGAATTTCGTAACAGACGTTATCGAGTTTGGCGGATTTGTAGTAGTTCTGCATGGCTCCCTGGTTTCCTTGTCTGCGGCCGGTCAACGTGCCCGTGTTATTGGTCAGCGTTTATTCTAACGGAGCATAAGGATTCAACAACAGGGGAATAGTGATGAATTGTGGCGGTGTCGGGAAGATTTAACGGCGAAACCTCAAGTCAATTTTCAGAAAGGTCAAGGAATGGGGGTTGTGCCCGGGGTCGGATAACTATATTGTGCACAATATAATCGTACAAAACAGGAAGGAGCGTTAAGGATGAGCGAAAGCATTTACGACTTCACCGTCAGAGACATTGCTGGCCAGGAGCGACCGATGGCCGATTACCGGGGCAAGGTGCTGCTGATCGTCAACACCGCCAGCAAGTGTGGCTTTACCCCCCAGTTCGAGGGCTTACAGCAGCTTTACAGCGACCTCAAGGACCAGGGCTTCGAGGTGCTTGGGTTTCCATGTAACCAGTTCATGAATCAGGACCCGGGCGACGAAGCGGCCATCAGTCAATTCTGCAGCCTAAACTACGGCGTCGATTTTCCGATGTTTGCCAAGGTTGAGGTGAACGGGGACGGTGCGCACCCGTTGTACCGATACCTGAAAAAGGAGGCCAAAGGCCTGATGGGGTCGGAGAAGGTCAAGTGGAACTTTACCAAGTTTCTGGTCGATCGTGACGGACGGGTGGTTCGCCGGTATCCGCCGACGACCAAACCCGAGGCCATCCGCGCGGACATTGAGAAACTGCTGTAATGACGCTTTCGACCGATTCGCCACTGGCGCTGGATAACCAGCTGTGCTTTGCGCTGTATGCGGCGAATCGGGCAGTCGTTGCCCGATACCGTCCGTTGCTGGCCGAGCTGGATCTGACCTACCCGCAGTATCTGGTCATGCTGGTGCTTTGGGAACATTGGCAGCAGGGGCGCGAAACCCGGGTGACCGACCTGGGCCAGCGTTTGCGTCTGGATTCCGGAACCCTGACGCCACTGCTGAAACGGCTGGCGGAGCGGGGGTTGGTGACCCGGACACGACAGGCTCAGGACGAACGGGTGGTACTGGTTTCGTTAACGGCGGCCGGAGAGGCGCTCCGGCAGACGGCCGAGGCGATTCCGGCAAAACTGCTGTGTGGTATCGATCTGGCGCCGGAACGCCTGCTGGCCCTGCGCGAAGAACTCCGCGCGGTTTTGCAGGCTATTGACCAGGCGGCGCCCAGCGATTGATCGCCGCCTTCAGTTCCTCGCGTTTGTAGGGCTTGGTGACGTAATCGTTCATGCCGGCGGACAGGCAGTCGTCACGATCGCCTTGCATGACGTTGGCGGTCACCGCGATGATGGGCAGGTCGGCATACCTTGGGTTCTGACGAATCCGCCGGGTTGCCTCGTAGCCGTCCATGACTGGCATCTGACAATCCATCAGCACCAGGTCGTAGTTGTTCTGGGCCAGTATTTCCAGTGCCCGCTGGCCATTTTCGGCGTGATCGACCCGGTGCCCCATCTTTCTCAGCAAACTGGTCGCAACCAATTGGTTGACCTGGTTGTCTTCCACCAGAAGGATCGACAGTGATCGGCTTGGCGCCTCGATCGCAGGTGTCGGTTCCGCGTCCGCTGCGGGTTCCACCTGCGGTGTGTCGAGCCCGGCGGCCCGGCATAAACACAGGTACAATTCATCGCGCTGCACCGGCAGCGACAGCGCCTGATGGGCAAACGGAACCGCGTCGTTGTTTGGGGCGTCGATGACAACCACGCCGGCGCCTCGCCAGCGGCTTGCCGTTGTCATGGCGGCGACACCGCCTCGGGTCAGGTCGGTCAGCAGAATGCCTTCCGGGTGCCGATCGGTTTCCCGAATCGGGATGCCCCACGCCCGGATCTGGTTTTCCAGCGCCAGCCGGTGAGGGTGGTCCGGGCCAATGGCCATCGCGATGCCCAAATTCCTGAGCGTCTCCGGAATATCGATGGCGACGTCGTCCGCGCCTTCATGAACCGGCAAGGGAAGGGTCACGGTGAAATGGGTTCCGATCTGTTGTTCCGAGCTTACGTCGATCCGCCCATGCATGCGCTCAACCAGTTGGCGGCACAGGGTGAGTCCGAGGCCGGTACCGCCATACAGGCGCGTGGTGTCGGTGTCGGCCTGGGCAAAAGGTGAGAATATCCGGTGCAAGCCTTCTTTGGACATGCCGATGCCGGTATCGATAACCTCCAGTTTCAGGGTGGCCCCCGAGTAGGTGGCGCGGATACGGACACTGCCGCTGTCGGTGAACTTGATGGCATTGCTCAGCAAATTGTTGAGGATCTGCCGGGTTCGGGTCGGATCACCCAGGAAGCATTCCGGCAGCTCCGGATCGATCTCCGTTACCAGGTCAATGCCTTTTCGCCGCGCCTGTTGGGCGTGCAGTGTCGCGCACTCGTCGATCAGGTGGCGCATGCTGAACGGAATGTTCTCCAGGTTCAGTTTGCCAGCTTCGACCTTGGAAATGTCGAGGATGTCGTTAAGCAGGCTGAGCAGGCTCTCGCAGGCATTCAGGGCGATGTCCAGACGGTTACGCAAGCCCGGTTCCAGTTCGCCTTCCAGCGCCAGTCCGAGCATACCGAGTACCCCATTCAGGGGGGTGCGTATCTCGTGGCTCATGCTGGCCAGGAAGTTGGCGCGGGCCCGGGCCCGGCGGACGGCGTCCTCCTTGGCTTTGATCAGCGCCCGGTTGCCGCGCTGCAGGGCTTCGTTTTTCTCCGATATCTCGCGGGTCCGGTCAGCGACTTCCAGCTCCAGCTGGCTGGAGTAGTTCTTCATCGCGCTTTCCGCCGCCCTCAACTGAGCCAGGGTGGTGTCAATGGTTTCAAGGTGCTGGTTGATGATGTCCACCATGGTGCCGATTTCGTCATGCTCGTGCTTCGTGGGTACCGGCAGGCGGACTTTTTCCGGATCTGTGGCCCGAACCCGGCTGAGCGTGTTGATCACGCTCAGCATGGGGCGGGTTAAGACCACATAGAACAGGCCCAGCAGGGCCGCTGACAACACCAGACTTTTCAGCAGCCCGCTCAACAGGGTGTACCCGCTGCGTTCCAGGAACTGAAGACCATAGTGATAGGTGTCGATGGTTAACACCAGGTGCCCCAGCGGCAGTTCGGCGAGTTGAGGAACCCGAAGCTCGGTCTGGAAAACCCGGCTGTCGCCAAGCAGCAGGTCGCTGATCCAGCGGTACCTCGATGCGGGGCTGCTCTGGCTCGCCGCAGCCATGGTCTGGCCGTCACTGTCGATAATGCGGGCGTCAATGGTGGCTGGGTGACGGAGCAGGCCATCCAGCAATTCTTCGGCAAGGCGGACGTCAATGTTGTAGGCGATTTGGGAGGCCGGGCTGGTACTGATCTCGATCAGCGCCTGCACCTCGGCTTCCATCGCTTTCCGGGCGTTGAAAAAGTCCAGGGTAATCTGGACCAGATTGAGGGCGAGCCCGAGCGCCATCGCAACCAGCACGGTGTCGCGGGTCAGACGAAAGGAAAGCCGCTTCTTGAAACTGTTGGTCACGGGTCGTTACGGTCCCTGTTGCTGGCAATGCCGGTGGGGGTCAGTCGTCGTAATCCGCCTTTTTCTTCCATTCGTCGTCGTGCAGGAAGGTATCCCACTCGCGGTCCAGCTTGGAATGGGACTCCTCCCGGCTGTCTTTGCCATCGGCAATCATGGCCTCAAGCTCCTTGATTCGGGTCCGGAAACTTTTCACCGCCTTCATCGCCAGGGGGTTGTCCTTGGACTTGCCCATTTCGGTGCTGGCCAGGTGGTAGGCGTGAATGGCCTTGCGGATCTGGTTCTGGCGGACAAAGTCCCGGGCCTGGAACACATGCAGATCGGCGTGGGTTTTATGGACCAGAAACAGCACGTACTTCAGGTTTTTCTTGGCCGTCGGGGCATCGATCTGACCTTGTTTGTGCATCCCCTCGATCATCTTGAACAGGCTCTGGAGCAATTCTTTGACGAAGGTGGACTTTTCCGGTGAGTCGATTTTGACCGGAGCGCGTTTGTCGGTTTTTTCGACCACGGCTTTCCGAGTCTGCTTGATGTTATCCAGCCATTGCTGCACCGGTTCATCCGCCTTCAGCGCGAGCAGTGACTGACACGCCAGTTCCATCTTTTTCAGAATCAGCAGTTTCAGGTCGGGGGTCAGGTACTGGCCGGGGATCTCGTCCAGCAGCCGCCGGGCACGATTGTAGGCATCCTGCTGGGCAGTGATTTTCCGTACCCGTTCGATTCTGGCCCGCTCGCGCACCTGACTGACAACAATAATAAGGATCGACAGGATAACGATGCCGGCGAGCAGCAAAACGATGGTGGTTGTATCCATGATATCGAGGTGGACTCCGGCGTCATGTTGGGTTGGTGGCCGCTGTGAAGAACCGGTTACAAACTACCGATATTATTCAACAAGTTTAGGCAAGATTAGCAGAATTGCCCCATGGAAGCTGCGATCAAATGTGAAAGATTCATCGCGGTATTACTTTTGTGAATCTGGCTGTAGGTCGATATCATCTGCATGAATAAACGGGCCTTATCCGGGCCGCTCGCTCATGACCAGCCGGAGTGATTGATTGAATGGACCTGTCGCGGGTTGATCTGAATCTCCTTGTTTATCTGGACGTGCTGCTTCGTGAGCGGAACGTCACCAAAGCCGCCAACCACCTCGGAATTACCCAACCGGCCATGAGCAATGGACTGCGGCGGCTTCGTGAGCTGTTCGGCGACCCGTTGCTGGTGCGAACCAGCGAAGGTATGACTGCCACCGAGCGAGCCCGGGAACTGCAACCGTTGGTGCGGGCAATCCTGTCCGACATCGAGCGGGCAGTGCAGGAGAAAACCCCGTTCTCGGCCTTGGAGAGCCACCGGGTGTTCCGGATCATGGCCAGTGACTACGCCGAGTCCTGTCTGATGCCCCGGGTGCTAAAACGCATTCGTCAGGAAGCGCCAAACGTGACGCTGGATGTGCTCACGCCCAGTGACGTCAGCTTTCTCGACGTGGAGCAGGGGCGGCTGGACATGGCGATTAACCGGTTTGACAAAATTCCCCAGTCGTTCCACCAGAAAACCCTGTGGACCGAGTATTTCGCGTGCCTGATGAACGCCCGGAACCCGATCCTGAAAACGCCGTTCACGCTCGACAGCTATCTCGATGCCAGCCACATCTGGGTCAGTAAAACCGGTTTTGGTGTCGGCGTCGGGGTCAACCCGAAGGATGTCCAGCGTCTTGGCTGGGTCGATGAGGCGCTTTCGAAGATGGGGCGAAAACGGCAGATTTCCGTGTTCACCCGACACTATCAGGTGGCGATGCTGCTGGCCGAACAGCATGACCTGATCGCGACGTTGCCCTGCCGTGCCGCCTGGCTGCAGAAGGACAATCCGAATCTGGTGGTCAAGGTGCCGCCGTTTGAGATCCCGCCGTTCGAGCTGAAAATGGCCTGGAGCCCGTTGCTGCAGCACAACACGGATCATCAGTGGTTACGACGGTTGATCGCCGAGGTGGCGGAAGAAGTGGATGCCGAATTCGCGCCGTTTGGTGCCCAGTTCGAGTTCACCGGAACGCCGCCGGCTGCTCACTCAGAGCGGTAGCTGCCGAAGCTCCAGCGAGCTGCGACCGGCGTCCCACATGCGTTGGAAGCTCTCGGCGAGCAGCTTGACCTGGCCGCCATCCGCAAACTTCGCCACGCCTTCGGGTTTGCTGAAATCGTGGCGGAACAGCGAGCCTTCCCGGTCGACGATCAGGAAAGGGCGGTCTTCCACCGGGTACTCGTCATTGACCAGGCGCAGCTCGATGTGACTGGGCAATCGGCGCATCAGGTCGACCAGCAGGTGACGGCGTTTGACCAGAGGCTTGTCGTCGTGGATCAGAAGCCGAACCTCGCTCAGGCGATGGCGCCGGGCGAGCGTGGAGAGCAGGTCCCGGCACCGGGGCCGGTCATACAGATCGTGCTCCAGAAAACGATCGTACAGCCAGACTCGCTGGCCAGCCTGGCCAATCAGGCTGTCCATCAGCGCCAGCAGCGACGACTCGTCGTGAAACAGCCAGCTTTCGCTGTCGACACCCAGGATCGTTGGGTGGTCTTTGCGTTGCAGGGCCGGCGCGATCATAGCCGGTGCCAGGCAGCGCATGTCAAAGTGCGGAATGCCGGCGTCGTCGTAAACATCGGAACAGACGTGGAAACCGTGCTTCCGATAGAAGGGGATCGCGTGTTCCTGGGCCGAAAGCTTGAGCTCGTCGTAGTGCTCGGCGGCCTCGTTGATGAGGTGGCGCAGGATGGTCTGACCAAAGCCTTTGCCCCGGTGCTCCGGCAGGATCGCCATGCGCCCGATGTGGCCGGTTTCGCCCAGTGTTGAAAACAGGCGGGCGACCCCGACCGGGGTGTTGTCCGGCAACACCGCCAGATAATGATCGGCGATGTCATCGGTGTCGTCCCATTCGAGCTCGGGCGGCACCCGCTGTTCTTCGACAAACACCCGCTGACGGATCTCCCGGATGTGCCCGGGAGCCAGTTGCCAGCTGTATTTCCGAAGCCTGAGCGTCATGGCAGATGGCTACTCGAAGTAGATTGAGCCCTGGTTGTAGAGGGTTGTCAGCAGCCCGAGCAGCGCCGAATCTTCACAGAAGGCCTGCAGCGCTGTCATATCGATGCGGGCTCCGGCGCACAGCAACGGCGCCAGCGGGCGGGCGTCACCTCGCAGCAGGTATTGCTCGCCGTCGACAAACAGGGCGGTTTCGTCGTCCAGCTCATGATAGGCAAACCTTGACCCTTCGTTCCAGCGCAGCTGTTCACCGGCCCGGATGGCTTCGGCGATGTCCGCATCGCTGGCGGGCTGGTCCGCCGGCACCACGATATCCATATTTTTGGGCGCGGTCGCGTACTGACCAAACCAAAGTGCCAGCTGACGCCGGTCATCCAGTTGCTCACGGATGATCGCGGCGAGCCGGTCAATGACGCCGCTGGCAATGGTGCCTGGGTTGGCTTGCACTTGCAGGTCCGGATCGTTCAAATGCTCGGCGGCATCGGCCTGGCTGCACAGGAAGTCGGTGTAGCCGGTCAGGATGTCGTCGATGGTGGGGGCCCGAAAACCGACCGACAGGGTGATGCAGTCGTCTTCCGCAACGCCGTGGTGGCCGATTCCCGGGGGCAGGTACAGCATGTCGCCCGGCGCCAGGACCACGGTTTCTTCGCCTTCCCAATGGCTGAGAATCCGCAACGGCGTGCCCTCGACCCGTGGCGACGTGTGATCACAGTGGCCGCCGAAGGTCCAGCGCCGATGGCCCTGGGCCTGGAGCAGAAACACGTCATACTGGTCGTAGTGCGGGCCGACGCTGCCGCCTTTGGGCGCGTAGCTGGCCATGATGTCGTCCAAGCGCCAGTTGGGCACGAACCGGAAGTGTTCGAGCAGGTCGGCAATTTCCGGCACCCAGTGATCCAGCCCCTGAACCAGCAGCGTCCAGTCTTCGGAGGGGAGCTGGCGGAACCGGTCTTCCGAGAACGGACCGTTGTGGAGCTGCCACGGCTTGCCGTTTTCGTTTTCGATCACGATCCGGGATTCGACCCCTTCTTCGCAGGCCAGGCCGGCCAGCTCATCCGGGCTGACCGGGCACTGAAAACCGGGGAAGGCCTGGCGGATCACCAAGGGCTTTTTCTGCCAGTAATCGCGCAGAAATTCAGAGGGAGTGAGCCCGCCAAGCATGTCCATGGTGTTGTGCTCCTGCTGCCGTCAGATGTTGCGCGCCTGCTCAGTGGCGTTGCCGATGTAGTTGCCCGGTGTCAGGGCCATCAGCTCTGCCTTGGCGGCGTCTGGAATGTCCAGGGATTCGACAAAATTCTTGATCACTTCCGCCGTCATGGCCTTGCCCCGGGTCAATGCCTTGAGTTTTTCATAGGGCTTTTCGATGTTGTATCGACGCATGACGGTCTGGATCGGCTCGGCCAGTACTTCCCAGGCTTCGTTCAGATCCTGATCCAGCCGCGCCGGGTTGATCTCCAGTTTGCCGAGACCTTTCAGGGTCGCTTCGTAGGCAATCAGGCTGTGGGCAAAGCCAACACCCAGATTGCGCAGCACGGTGGAGTCGGTCAGATCCCGCTGCCAGCGGGAAACCGGCAGCTTCGCGGCCAGGTGATCGAACAGCGCATTGGCAATGCCCAGGTTGCCCTCGGAGTTCTCGAAGTCGATCGGGTTTACCTTGTGCGGCATGGTGGAGGAGCCGACTTCGCCTTCCACGGTTTTCTGCTTGAAGTAGCCGAGTGAGATGTAGCCCCAGATGTCCCGGTCAAGGTCGATCAGGATGGTGTTGAACCGGGCGATGGCGTCGTACAGTTCGGCGATGTAATCGTGAGGCTCGATCTGGGTGGTGTAGGGGTTCCAGCTCAAGCCAAGGCTTTCGACGAAGGCTCGGGCGTTGGCGGCCCAGTCCACATTGGGGTAGGCGGACAGGTGGGCATTGTAGTTGCCCACGGCGCCGTTGATCTTGCCCAGCAGCTCTACCGAGCGGATCTGGTTGAGCTGGCGGCGCAGGCGGTAGACCACGTTGGCCAGTTCTTTGCCAACGGTGGTGGGCGAGGCGGTCTGGCCGTGGGTGCGGGACAGCATAGGCTGGTCGGCATGGCTCCGGGCCAGCTCGGACAGTTTGCTGATCAGGGTTTCCATGGCCGGAATCAGGCCTTCATCCAGCCCTTCGCGCAGCATCAGAGCGTGCGAGAGGTTGTTGATGTCCTCGGACGTGCAGGCGAAGTGAACGAATTCGGTGACGGCGTGCAGCTCGGGCACTGCCGCGATCTTTTCTTTGATGAAGTACTCGACCGCTTTGACGTCGTGGTTGGTGGTGCGTTCGATGTCCTTGATGCGCTGGGCGTCTTCCAGGCTGAATTCGCTGACCAGTTGGTCGAGAAAGGCATTGGCCTCGGCTGAGAACGGCGGCACTTCGGCAATCTCCGGATGGGCCGCGAGTTTCTGGAGCCAGCGGATTTCGACGGTTACCCGGTTACGGATCAGGCCGTACTCACTGAAGATGTTGCGAAATACGCTGACTTTACTGCCGTAGCGGCCGTCGACCGGGGAGATGGCGGTCAGGGCGGTGAGTTCCATCGAAAACCTCTCAACTGATCAAAGAATCGGAATGGGTGAAAGAACGGGGGGCTAATAATACACCAGCCGGCGTGCCGAATCAGCGCCAATCGCCGACGCCCGGGGCGATGCTCAGAGCGGCTGGCCCGACTGCTCAGCCAGCTGCCGGGCGTGCTCGATAACCTTGCGACGGGAAAAAATCAGTTGCCAGCGGCGCCCGCCACACTGGCGCCAGAGCACGGCCGAACGAATGCCTGCGAGCAGAAGCGTGCGGACTTTGGCCGCGTTCTCGTCGCGCTGGAGCACGGATGGATCGCCGGTGACCTGGATTCTCAGGCGGAAGGTGCTGATGGTATCGGCGTAGATAGACGCCAGGTTGCTGATCAGGTTGCTGTGGGTGAAGCCAAAGTGGCTGGCGGTGTGCCGGGCCTGTTCGATTCGGCTGCCGATCACCTCCAGCATGTCCGGTCGCCGGTTCAGTTTGGATTCCAGGTGGATCAGATTGAGGGCGTACCGCAGGGTTTCGATGTCCTGCTGCTGGGTTTGCTGGCTGAGCACCGACGCCAGTGCCACCAGCCCCTCCCGCAGGTCGGACAGCTCGCCACCATAAACATCGAGGGTGTTGTCCGGATCGGTGGCGAACAGTGAGCGCACCGAGGTCTCTAGGGCTTTGGGGTTGCATTGTCCGGTGTGCGCCAGCTGCTGAACCTGGCTGCTGGCCTGGAACACGCCCGCCAGCGCCAGGGTTTGGTCGTGCAGGGATCGGGTCATGCCGGGCCCCCCGCGCTGACGACTGCGCCGGCACGATCGGGCAGGGGCTCGCCGTCGCGCCAGGTCTGTTCGATCACGCCGCCACCCAGACAGACATCGCCATCGTAGAACACCACCGACTGGCCGGGCGTGACCGCTCGCTGAGCGTCGTCAAACACCACGGTAACGCCGCCGTCAATGACCGCCACTTCGCAGGCCTGGTCGGGTTGCCGGTAACGGGTTTTGGCCCGGCAGCGGAACCGGGCCGCCGGCGGCTCCCCAGCCACCCAGTCGATCGGCCCGGAGACCAAACCCCGGGAGAACAGCAGCGGGTGCTGCTTGCCTTGCGCTGCAATCAGCACGTTGCGCTCCAGGTCTTTGCCGACCACGTACCAGGGTTCATCACCGAACTCACTCAGGCCGCCAATACCAAGCCCCTGTCGCTGTCCGATGGTGTGATACATCAGGCCCTGATGAGTGCCGATGACTTGTCCGTCCGGCGTTTCAATGTTGCCGGGTTGCGCGGGCAGATACTGCTTGAGGAAGTCGCGGAACTTGCGTTCGCCGATGAAGCAGATGCCGGTCGAGTCTTTCTTGTCGTGGGTGACGAA
>JBPEXU010000457.1:0-2605 GCA_052031225.1 Marinobacter sp.
TGTCCGGCACCGCGCCGACGCCCAGCCAGCCGCCCCGCACCGAGCCAGCACCGGCCCAGGCTGCGGCCGAGGGAGTGCCGGCCGTGGAACCGGGCGACCGCTTGCCGGTGGCGGGCGAAAAAGTCGACGACATTCTGGCCGGTTCCGGTCTGAGTCTGGACCCGGTGGGCGTGACCCTGGTCGAGCACGAGGAGGTGGAACCCCCGATGTTCCAGCATCTGGACGACTGGACCCTGGCACCGCCGGGCGCCGATATTGGTGTACCGCGTGATACTCCGCCGCCGGTGGTGCCAGACGTCTCGCACCTGTCCCTCGCCGACCAGGACGACGAGAAAACGTCCTGAGCTGTCGACTCCCATTCTTCGCTAAGGACGCCAGGCGTTGATGCGTAACCTTGCTCTGTGTCTTGCTGTCTTGCTGGCGCCTCTGCTGGTTGAGGCTTCCGAGCGCCCGAGAGTGGGGCTGGTGCTCAGCGGTGGCGGTGCCAAAGGCATGGCCCACGTCGGAGTTTTGCGGGTGCTGGAGGAAATGCACATCCCTGTGGATGTGGTGGTGGGCACCAGCGCCGGGTCGGCGGTGGGCGCGTTGTATGCCGCCGGGATGCCGGTGGATGAGATTGAACAGCGCTTCATCGAGATGGACTGGCTGTCGAGCTTCCGGGACGATCCCGGCCGCCGTTACAAGCCGATTCGCCGCAAACAGGACGACTGGCGCTTCCCCGTGGTGCCTGGCATCGGGGTCCGGTCCGACGGCTTCCATGTCGGTGGTGGTATCGTCGCCGGCCAGAACCTGGGCTTCATTCTCAACGAGCTGACCCACGATGCGGCCCTGGTGGATGACTTTGACCGGCTGGCGATTCCGTTCCGGGCGGTGGCGACCGATCTGGCCACCGGAGAGCAGGTGGTGCTTGGCCGTGGCAATCTGGCCGAGGCGCTGCGGGCCAGTATGAGCGTTCCCGGGGTCTATGCACCGGTGGATCGGGACGGGCGTCTGCTGATTGACGGTGGCATCGCCAACAACGTGCCGGTGAGTGTGGCCCGGGATTTGGGCGCGGAAGTGATTATCGCGGTCGACATCAGCGATCCGTTGCTCGATAGAGACGACCTGAAAGACGCCTTTTCGGTTGTCGGTCAGCTCACCACCCTGCTGACCCGCACCAACACCGACCAACAGCTGGCTCTGCTGGGCGACAACGACGTACTCATCCGACCCGACCTGGAGGGCTTGTCGTCCTCGGATTTCTACGAAGCGCCGCTGCTGTTTGAGCTGGGCGCGACGGAGGCCCGCCGGAAGGCCAGCGAACTCAATGCCCTCAGGGTGTCCCGCACCGAATGGACCGCCTACCGAGCCAGGCTGGCGGCGCGTGCCTACCGTACCGACATCGTCCAGGAAATTCGGGTGGAGAATGCCCGGCGTCTGCATCAGGACTTCCTGCGCGAACGCATTCGCCAGCGTACCGGCGAACCGCTGAATATCGAGCAGTTGGAAGCCGACCTCAAACGGATTTACGGTCTGGGGTACTACGAAACCGTGTCTTACGCCATGATGCCGGCCCCGGACGGGGCGATACTGAGCATCCAGGCCCGGGAAAAAACCTGGGGGCCGAATTACCTGTCCTTTGGCCTGGCCTACGAAGACAACTTTGACGGCGAAACCCGGTTCAATCTGGCCTCGGCACTGCGCATGACCGAACTCAACCCACTGGGCGGGGAATGGCACACCGGGGTTCAGCTGGGGACACAGCCCTGGGTTCGGAGTCAGTGGTATCAGCCCCTGAGTTATGGTTATGACCGGTTTCTGGTTTTGGGCGCGGAGTATTCCCAGGACAGCTTCCTGATCTACGACCGCGACGGTGAACGCATCGCCGATGTCGACGCCACCTTCCGGCAGGCCGACATCGCCATTGGTATGGAGTTGGGGGGTGACGCGGAGGTGCGGGTGACCTACACCCGGGGTTACGCGACGGTGGATGAGGAAATCGGCCAGCCGGTGCTGCCCAAAGGGACAGTGCATCAGGGCAATGTTGAGGTACGGCTGGTGCACGACTCGCTGAACGACACCTTTTTCCCCACCGACGGTACCTTTGCCGGCCTCAAAGGTCGGGCGGAACGCGATCATCTCGGGTCCGACCGGCACTTCGACGCCCTGACCGGACTGCTTCTGGGGACCGGAAGCTGGCAGGGGTTTACCGTCACGGGACTGCTCTACACCGAGGCCGTGACCCGGGGCGAAGCGGGAATCGAGAACCGGATCCGGCTGGGCGGGTTCCGGCGGCTGTCGGCGTTTGCGCCGGGGCAGATCACCGGCGACAGCGCCGCGATGGCCTCGGTGTACGCCAGTCAGAGCTTCGGTGGGCCGTTGATGCCCTGGTTTGCCGGCGCGGGTTTCGAAGTGGGCAATGCCTGGGAATCGCTAGGGCAGGCGAGCTGGGACAGCTCGGTCAAATCCTGGAGTCTGTTCGCCGGCGTCGATACCTTCCTCGGCCCGATCCAGATTGCCACCGCCTACAGCAACCAGGATGACTGGACCGCCTATCTGAACATCGGTTTTTCCTTCACCCAACTGTTCTACTGAGCCGTCGGCGTCAGCCGGTCCTTTCGGTTTT
>JBPEXU010000458.1:0-7139 GCA_052031225.1 Marinobacter sp.
GACCCAGTCCAACCGGGATGAGAACACCGCCACCATGACCGTTACGGTGGAAATCTCCAGCCTGGAACAGCTGGCCCGGCTGCTTGCTCAGATTCGCAACCTGCCCAATATCATCGACGTCAGGCGCAAGCGGACATGAGTTACACCATCGAGGATCTCAAATACCTGATGGCCCGGTTACGGGAACCGGACACCGGCTGCCCGTGGGATACCCGGCAGACCTACAGCACCATCGTGCCGCACACCATCGAGGAAGCCTATGAGGTGGCGGACGCCATCGAGCGCTCCGATTTTCCTCATCTCAAGGATGAACTGGGCGACCTGCTGTTCCAGGTCATTTTCTATGCCCAGATGGGGCGGGAGGATGGCCACTTCGACTTTGACGGCATCGTGGATCATCTGGTGCGAAAACTGGTGCGCCGGCACCCCCACGTGTTCCCGGATGGCACTCTGGAAAGCCGTGTGGATCCGGAAAACCGGCCCAGCGAGGCCTGGATCAAGGACAGCTGGGAACGCATCAAGGCCGAAGAGCGCGCGCAGAAGCCGGCACCGGAAACCGGTGAGGCCAGCCGTCTTGACGGCATAGCCCGCACACTGCCGGCGATGGCCCGCGCCGAGAAGCTGCAGCGCCGGGCCGCCCGGCACGGCTTTGACTGGCCGGACATCGGCCCGGTGTTTGACAAGCTGCACGAAGAAATCGACGAACTCAAGGCAGCCTGGCAGGCCGCCCAGGACGGTACCGGTGATGTCGACGCGCTGGAGGACGAGCTGGGCGACCTGCTGTTTGTGTGCGTTAACCTGGCACGGTTCCTGAAGGTAAATCCGGAGCAGGCGCTGAAACGGACCAACCACAAATTCGAAGCCCGCTTCCGGGCCATCGAACGGGTGCTGGCTCGGGAAGGGCGCACGATGGACGAGGAAACGCTCGAGGCTCTGGACGCCGTGTGGCAGGCGGTCAAAGGCGTGGAAAAGAACGGCTTCGGGGACTGAGTACCGGCCTTCGGTAAGTACAATCCGTTACCAATTAACGGGTTCGTGATCAGGTCGCTTCGTCTACACTTCCGGTATCGGACGCACCGATGTTGTGCGTTTGAGGCCATCCAAAAAGATGCAGGAGTGAAGGCACCATGAAAATCAAAGATCTGGTCAACTACTGGGACAAGCATGCGCGCGGTCGGCTGACCCGAGACGCCTACTTTATGGCGTTGTCTGACCAGCATCACAAGCGCCTGGAAAAGCTGGCGTCGCTGTATCCGATGAAAGCTCCGCAGGATCTGATGCGGGACCTGATATCTGCCGCTCTGGACGAACTGGAGACCAGCTTTCCGTACGTGCAGGGCACGAAAGTGGTGGCCTACGATGAAGATGGGTTTGAGATTTACGAGGATCAGGGCCTGACGCCGAAATTCGTCAGCCTGAGTCAGAAGCACATCCAGCGGCTGAAAGCCCGCCAGCTCGAATCCGTCGCCTGAGCCCAGCCGGACTCTCCGGCGTTTGCGGAGTGGTGGGATCGAACACCACTCCGGCACCCTCTCCGTTACCGGCTTACTTGTCCCGGTTTTCCAGCTTGTCTTTGATGGGGGTCTGGCGCACCAGGTCGTCCAGAGCCGCGGCAATCATATCGTTCAGAATATCCGCCTCGGTACGATCCGGATACAGCTCCGCCAGGGCCGCGATGCGGGCCGCATCCTCCAGCGGCAGACGCAGATTGTAATCGTGGGTCCGCTCCACGGGCTCTTTCGGACTTTCCCAGTGCTTGGGCAGTTCAGTGACTTTCATGAATACTCCTCGCGGCCTCAGGCAGTTATCGCCGATAGACTTGTTCTGCTGATTCTTAGTATCGTAAGTTTACTTCGCTGCCGTCAATTGAAAAGGATTGCATTGTGACTGAGCTACATCCGGATCTGCGAGAGAATGTGCGTTTGCTGGGCGAGCTGCTTGGCCAGAATATCCAGCGCTACCCCGGTCAGGACTGCTACAACATGATCGAGGAGATTCGGGCGGCCGCCAAGGCGGATCGTCTGCAGGAAAGTGGCTCGGGGCAGCGCCTGGTGCAACTGCTCGGCAAGCTGAGTGACGATGAGCTGCTGCCGGTTACCCGCGCCTTCAATCAGTTCCTGAATCTGGCCAATCTGGCGGAGCAGTACCACGGCATTCGTCGCAAGCGCGGCCACCATTCGGACTTGATGGTGGAATCCCTGGGGGAAGTGTTTGAGCGCCTGAAAAAAGGCGGTGTGGATCCGGAGGAGTTGCACCGTCGGGTCGCCGATCTTCGTATCGAATTCGTGCTCACGGCACACCCCACCGAAGTGGCGCGCCGAACCCTGATCATGAAGTACGACGAGATGTCGGAATGCCTGGCGCAACTGGATCACGATGACCTGCTGCCCGCTGAGCGGGACGAGATCGTCCGGCGGCTGTCCCGACTGATTGCCGAAGCCTGGCACACCGACGAGATCCGGCACGAGCGGCCGACCGCGGTGGACGAGGCCAAGTGGGGCTTCGCGGTGATCGAGAACAGCCTCTGGCACGCGCTGCCGGAATTCCTTCGCAGTCTGGACACCTCGTTGCAGGAAGCCACCGGCAAGGGGCTCCCGCTTCCGGCGTCGCCGATTCGCATCGCCTCCTGGATGGGCGGTGACCGCGATGGCAACCCCAACGTGACCCACGAAGTCACCCGGCGGGTGTTTCTGCTGGGGCGCTGGATGGCGGCCGATCTGTATTTGCGGGACATCCAGTCGCTGCGGGCCGAGTTGTCGATGTGGCAGGCCACCAACGAACTGCGCCGTGTCGTGGGCGATGCCCGAGAACCGTATCGGCAGGTACTGGCAAATCTCCGTGACCGGCTGATCAAGACCCGGGACTGGGCCGAAGCCAGTCTGCACGGACGGCCGGCGGACGCCACCGATATTCTGTTTGAGAACGAGGATTTCACCGGACCGCTGGAGCTGTGTTACCGCTCGCTGGTGGACTGTGGTCTGGAGCATATAGCCAATGGCCCGCTGCTGGACACCATCCGCCGCGCTCACACCTTCGGGCTGCCGCTGATTCGGCTGGACATCCGCCAGGAAGCGTCCCGCCACGCCGAGGCGGTCGCGGAGATGGTCGACTATTTGGGGCTGGGCGACTACCTGAGCTGGAGCGAAGAAGAGCGTCAGGCGTTTCTGATTCGCGAACTGCAGGGTCGCCGGCCTCTGGTGCCTCGCAACTGGGAACCCTCGGAGCCGGTGCGGGAAGTGCTGGCTACCTGTGAAGTGGTGGCGCAACAGACGCCCCAGGCGCTGGGTTCGTATGTTATTTCCATGGCCAGCAAGCCCTCGGACGTGCTGAGCGTGATCCTGCTGTTGCGGGAGGCTGGCATGAAGTTCCCGATGCGGGTGGTGCCTCTGTTCGAAACCCTGGACGATCTTCGGGGCGCGCCGGATGCCATGGCCGCGCTGTTTGAGGTGGACTGGTATCGGGAGTATTGCCAGGGCCAGCAGGAAGTGATGATCGGCTATTCCGATTCGTCCAAAGATGCCGGTCAGCTCATGGCGGCCTGGGCCCAGTACCAGGCGCAGGAAAAACTGACCCAGGTGGCGAAACGCTACGGCGTTCATCTCACGCTCTTTCACGGCCGGGGCGGCACCGTCGGGCGCGGTGGCGGGCCGGCCAACCGGGCCATCCTGTCGCAGCCGCCCGGCTCGGTGAACGGCAGCTTCCGGATTACCGAGCAGGGCGAGATGATTCGCTTCAAGTTTGGATTGCCTCGGCTGGCGGTGCAGAGCCTGACCCTGTACACCACCGCGGTGGTCGAAGCGACCCTGGCGCCCCCGCCCGAGCCGGCGGATCACTGGCGGGCAACCATGGACTGGCTGACCGAACGGTCGCTGAAAGCGTATCGCGAGGTGGTGCGGGAGAACCCGGACTTTGTGCCGTACTTCCGTCAGGTCACCCCCGAACAGGCGCTCGGCAAGCTGGCGCTGGGCAGTCGGCCGGCACGGCGCAAACCAACCGGCGGTGTTGAAAGCCTGCGGGCCATTCCGTGGATTTTTGCCTGGACGCAGATGCGCTTGATGCTGCCGAGCTGGCTGGGCAGTGACGTGGCCCTGGAAGAGGCCGCGAAGCACGACAAGCTCGCCGTGCTGCGGGAGATGATGGACGGCTGGCCGTTTTTCCGGACCTACGTCGATATGCTGGAGATGGTGCTGGCCAAAGCCGATCTGCGCATCGCCAGTTATTACGAACAGACTCTGGTTGACGATGAGCGGCTGCGCGAGCTGGGTGAAAGTTTACGCCAGCGCCTGACGGGGTGTATCCAACGGTTGCTGGAACTCAAAGGCCAGCAAGAGCTGCTGGAAGCGGAGCCGGTGTTTGCCCATTCCATGCGGGTGCGCAATCCTTATACCGACCCGCTGCACTATCTGCAGGCCGAGCTGCTCAGGCGTGATCGCGAGAACGAAGGCAGTGGCAAGGTGCCGGAGCAAGTCGAACGGGCGCTGAAAGTGACGATGGCGGGGATTGCCGCCGGTATGCGTAACACCGGATGAGTGGGTGTTGGGAGCAACGGCTCCCGGTTCACCAATTTGGGTATACAGGAGTATCGCCTTGGCGTTAGCCGCACGACTGGAACAGTATCTGACCCGCAAAGGGGTCGTCTACAAGGAACTGGCGATCGATCAGGTGCTGAATCTGGACGCGGCCGTTATCGCCAGTGGCCGGCCTCAGCACGACTTTATTCAGGCGTCCCTGATGATCGACATCAATGGGGTGCTGATGGTGGTGCACCGATTTGACAGTGCACTCGATCTCGATGCCATTCATCAGCTGACCGGCCGGCGCTTGCAGCCGCTCACCGCCCGGCAGGCAAACCGCCTGTTCAGCGATTGCGATCCCGGGTTTTTGCCGCCCCTGGGCGCGGCCTACGAGATACCGATGCTGGTGGACGACGACGTTCTCAACGCCGACATCGCGCTGATGTCCGGGGGAACCGACAACACGCTGCTGGAGATGGACGGTCGGGCGCTACGGTTGGCGCTGGCCGGCGCCCGCAAGGGGCATGTGGTGATCCGGGGGCAGGGCAATGGCGAGCGGCCAGCGCTTACCCTCGAAGAGGTCGCGGACAAGCTCCAGAAACTCTACCGCCTGCCGCCTATGCCGGCGCTGGCGCTGCGCATTCTCCGGCTGACCGCCAACTCCGAAGCCACCGCCCGGGAACTGGCCGAACTGATTGAGTTTGACCCCAGCCTGACCGCCCAGATCATGCGTTACGCCCGATCGGCGCTGTTCAACTACCCCGGCCAGGTCAATTCGGTTCAGGACGCGGTGACCCGGGTGCTCGGATTTGATCGGGTTGCCCACATTGCCCTCGGTATTGCCTCGGTGCGCGCGTTTGAGGTGCCACGCCAGGGCGCACTGGGGATGGACGCGTTCTGGCGTCATTCCCTGTACTGTGCGTTCTTGTGCCAGAGTCTGGCGCCCAGATGCGGCGCTGATAAAGGCTTGGCGTACCTGTGCGGGTTGCTGCATAACTTTGGCCTGTTGCTGGTCGGGCATCTGTTCCGCGCGGAATTCCAGGAACTGAACGACTTGCGGGAGGCGAACCCGGAGGCGAGCATGCATTCCCTGGAGGCGCAGGTGTTCGGCCAGGGCAGCAGTCAGGACATTCTGGCGGTCGGGCACGGCGCGATTGGCGGCATTCTGCATCGTCTCTGGCAGCTGCCGGATCCGGTGGTGAAAGCGGCGGGCATGCATCAACATCTGGGCTATCACGGCGAGCATGAGGTCTACGTCCGGATGGTTCAGCTGGCCAATGCGCTGCTCAAATCCCGCGGTATCGGGGACGAATTCAACCCCGACGACATCGCCGATTTGCTGGCGTCGCTGGGGCTGGAGCCTGAGATTGTCGCCAGCCTGGAACAGGAAACCGATCGCGTCGCCGCCGACCTGGATGCCCTCGCGTCGTCCCTCTCGTCTTGATTTCCGGCAACTTTTGATCCGACCTCCGGGCACTGATACGGAGGTCGACTTTCTCTGCGCTGGCTGACTTCGTATAATGCGCCTTCGCCGTTTTCGGCTGACACCTGTGCAGGGTGGAGAGGCTGTCGCAAAGGCATGGGTTTTTGCCACAGCTTTTCAAATGATAATGACTAGACGGGAGCACAGCGTTATGCGAATCATCATGTTAGGCGCACCTGGCGCCGGCAAAGGGACACAGGCTCAGTTCATTACCGAACGCTTTGGTATTCCCCAGATTTCCACCGGCGACATGCTGCGTGCGGCGGTGAAATCCGGTTCCGACCTGGGAAATCAGGTCAAGGAAGTGATGGCGTCCGGTGGCCTGGTGTCCGATGACATCATCATTGCGTTGATTGAGGAGCGCATCCAGCAGCCTGATTGCAAGAACGGTTTCCTGCTGGACGGCTTCCCGCGCACCATCCCCCAGGCGAATGCACTGAAAGATCAGGGCATTGCCATCGACTACGTGGTTGAGATCGCGGTCGACGACGAAGAAATCGTGAGCCGGCTCTCGGGCCGCCGGGTGCACGAAGGCAGTGGCCGCATATACCACGTCAAGTACGACCCGCCCAAGGTGGACGGCAAGGACGACGTCACCGGCGAGCCTCTGGTGCAGCGTGAGGACGACAAGGAAGAAACCGTGCGTAAGCGTCTCAAGATCTACCACGAGCAGACGGCACCGCTGATCGGTTTCTATCAGGATTGGGCCGCCAAGGCTCCGGCCGAAGCACCGAAGTACGTCCGGGTTGAGGGCGTCGGCAGCCTGGACAGCATCCGCGACCAGATTCTGTCCAAACTTCAGTAACCGATACCCCTGCGCAAAGGCGATTCACCTCTGTGAAACTGTTGGCGTTGGATACATCGTCCGAGGGCTGCTCTGCAGCCCTTTTGGTTGATGGCACCCTGTTCGAACGATTCGAAACCGCCCCCCGTGGCCATACCCGGTTGCTGATGCCGATGGTGCGCGAGCTGCTGGCGGAGCAGGGGCTGGCGCCGGCGGATCTCGACGCCCTGGCCTTTGCCTGTGGCCCGGGTTCGTTCACCGGTTTGCGGATTGCCACGGGCGTGGTGCAGGGGCTGGCCTGGGGCCTGAACCTGCCAGTGGCGCCGGTATCGTCGCTCGAAGCGGTGGCGTTTGGCGC
>JBPEXU010000459.1:0-14401 GCA_052031225.1 Marinobacter sp.
AGGGTATGGCGGTCATTGCCATTGTGCACGACTTGAATCTGGCGGCGCAGTTTGCCGATCGCCTGCTGATTATGCGTGCGGGGCGGTGCTATCAGGAAGGGAGCGTTGAGCAAGTGCTTAAGCCCTCGGTGCTTGAAGCGGTTTACGGATTCCGGGCGAGAGTGATGGCGCTGCCAGAGGGCTATCCGGTCGTTATCCCCCTGAGCACAGGGAGCGGTCAGAGGGCGCCTTCGAAGTTCAGTTGTCGCCAAGCTTCGTAAACCACCAAAGCGGCGCTGTTGGACAGATTCAGGCTCCGGCTTTGCGGCCGCATCGGCACCCGCAGCCGGTGTTCCGCCGGTAGCGCATTGCGCACATGGTCCGGCAAGCCCCGGGTTTCCGGCCCGAACATCAGGTAGTCGCCGGCCTGAAACGCCACCTCGTGGTAGTGCCGGGTGCCCTTGGTGGTGAATCCGAACAGCCGCTGCGGCCGCTCGGCGGTCAGGAAGCTGGCGTAATCGGCATGAACCCGCACCTTGGCGTATTCGCTGTAGTCCAGCCCGGCCCGCCGCATCTGTTTGTCTTCAAGCGAAAAGCCCAACGGTTCGATCAGATGCAGCTGACAGCCGGTATTGGCGCAGAGCCGGATGATGTTGCCGGTATTGGGCGGAATCTCCGGCTCGTACAGAACCACGTGGAACACGGTGGCTTAACGCTCGACCGCCAGGGCCACGCCCATGCCGCCACCGATGCACAGCGTGGCCAGCCCTTTGTGGGCGTCCCGGCGCACCATTTCATGCAGCAGGGTCACCAGAATCCGGCAGCCAGAGGCGCCGATGGGGTGCCCCAGGGCAATGGCGCCGCCGTTGACGTTGACCTTGCCGGTGTCCCAGCCCAGGTCGCGGTTGACCGAAATGGCCTGGGCAGCGAAGGCCTCGTTGGCTTCGATCAGGTCCAGGTCATCCACGCTCCAGCCGGCCAGTTTCAGGCAGCGCTGGCTGGCCGGAATCGGGCCGGTGCCCATGATGGTGGGGTCCACCCCGGCGGAGGCGTGCGCCTTGATGGTGGCCAGCGGAGTCAGGCCCAGCTCGCGGGCTTTGTCGGCACTGCACACCATGACTGCGGCCGCGCCGTCGTTCAGGGAGGAGGCGTTGCCGGCGGTGACCGTGCCGTCTTTCTTGAACGCCGGCCGCAGCTTGGCGAGGCTGTCGGCGGTGACGCCGTCGCGCGGGCATTCGTCCCGATCCACGGTCAGAGGGTCGCCTTTGCGCTGGGGCACCGACACCGGCACAATCTGGCCGTCAAAGTGGCCGGCGTTCTGGGCTGCCACGGCCTTTTGCTGGGAGGCGGCGGCAAAGGCGTCCTGCTCTTCCCGGCTGATGCCATACTTGTCGACGATGTTTTCCGCGGTAATGCCCATGTGGTAATCGTTGAACGCATCCCACAGGCCATCGTTGACCATGGTGTCGATCATCGTCCAGTTGCCCATGCGCTGACCTGTGCGGCTGTTGGGCACGACATGGGGCGCCTGACTCATGCTCTCCTGGCCACCGGCGATCATCAGCTCGGCATCGCCGCAGCGGATGGCCTGTACCGCCATGTGCACCGCCTTCAGGCCGGAGCCGCAAACCTTGTTGATGGTCATCGCCGGTACCGATGCCGGCAGGCCGGCGTTGATCGCCGCCTGGCGTGCCGGGTTCTGGCCGCAACCGGCAGTCAGCACCTGGCCCATGACCACTTCATTGACCTGGTCGCCGGCGACGCCGGTTTCCTCCAGCAGGGCTTTGATCACCGCGGTGCCCAACTGGTCGGCGCGGAGGCTGGACAAGCCACCGCCAAAACTTCCGATGGCCGTCCGTTTGGCGGCCACAATCACAACATCACGCATGGAAACTCTCCGGTTGGAATAGGCGCGGATGGTTGTTTCGCGCTCAGGAATAAACGGAGCCGGCATTGTAGCGGGAAAGCCGGACCCGGCCAAAGCCCGACAAAGGTCCCGGGCCTACATGTTCAGGCTGCGGCCGCCGTCCACCGCCACAATCTGGCCGGTGATGAACGGTGCGTCGCACATCAGGAACACGATGGTGCGGGCGATGTCGTCCGGGCTGCCGGTGCGGGCCAGCGGCGTCCGGGCAAGGATGCTCTGCTGGTAGGCCTCGTCGATGGCGCCGTCGCCGTCGGGCCAGAGAATGGCGCCGGGAGACACCCCGTTGACCCGGATCTCCGGAGCCAGATCCTTGGCCCAGGCGCGGGTCAGGGCTGCCAGGCCGGCCTTGCTGGCGGCGTAAATCGGGTGATTGGCCAGCGGGCGTTCGCTGTAGATGTCGATCAGGTTGACGATCGAGCCGTGGCTGTTTCTGAGTGCGGTCAGGCAGGTTTGCACCAGAAAAAACGGCGCCCGGAGGTTGGTGTTGATGAGGGTGTCCCAGTCGGAGTCCAGGGCCTCCCCGGTGGGCGTTGGGTAGAACACCGAGGCGTTGTTAACCAGGCCGTCGAGCCGGCCCCAGTGGGCGATGGCTTCTTTGCCCAGCCGGTGAACGTCGTCCGGTTTTCGCAGATCCGCCCGCAGCAGGTGTACCGAGGCCGGGCGCGTTTCGTTCAGGCGCTCGGCCAGAGCCTGCGCCTGTTGCTGTCGGGTGCGGTAGTGGATGACCAGATTCCAGCCGCGTGCGTGCAGCAAGTCGGCGGTGCGGGCGCCGAGCCGGTGGGCCGATCCGGTCAGCAGGGCGACGGGGGCGTTCTGGGTCATGGTGTCTTGCCTCGGGTCTGTGTCAGTGCCTGCTCTATACGCTGTAACCGCTGTTGCTGGATTGCCGCGCCCAGGGCCTTGCCCTTGTAGCCACAGGCAACCAGCTCGCCCGGGTTCACGCCGGTGGCGGCCCGGGCCGCTACCTGTAACTGATCCAGCAGCGGTTGCTGGTGTTCGCCGAGTACGCAGGCCAGCACCGGCAGCGTCGCCCGGAAGCGCTCGGGCCGGCGCCAGAGGTCGGCGTTGTCGAGCATTGTCAGTACCCGATCCGGCACCGGCGCCAGGTCGGCCAGCGCCTCCAGCGAGCGCCGCAACTGACAGACCAGGCGCGCCAGGTCGCGGTAGCTGTTCGGTGCTTTCAGGGCCTGGGCCCGGTTCACGGCCTGTTCCTCATTCAGCACCGCAAGCAAGGCCGCAAAGCGTTGTTCGGTGCTGCTGTCAGTGTTGCTGATGCAGCGCAGGGATGCCAGTGCATGCGCGTAGCTTTTCGGTTCATCCAGTTCGGGCAGGATGTGGCTCAGAGCACCGCAGGCCCGGAGCACATCAAAAAAGGTGCCCGGTTCCCGTTCGCCCAGCGCCCGCTGGATTTCCTGCCAGACCCGCTCAGGCGCCAGATGCGCCACTTCACCCTCGGCCACCATCCGCTGCATCAGCGCCAGGGTGCTGTCACAAACGGCAAAGCCCTCGGGCTGGAAGCGGGCGGCGAAGCGGGCGGTCCGGAAGATGCGAAGCGGGTCTTCGGCGAACGCCGGGGACACGTGGCGCAGGGTTTTCGCGCGCAGGTCGGCCAGCCCGTTGAACGGGTCGATCAGCTCCCCGGATTCGCTGCGGGCCATGGCGTTGATGGTCAGGTCACGACGTTTGAGATCGTCCTCCAGAGTGACGTCCGGCGCGCTGTAGACGGTGAACCCGTGGTAGCCTCGCCCCTGTTTGCGTTCGGTCCGGGCCAGCGCATACTCCTCGCGGGTAGTCGGGTGCAGGAACACCGGAAAGTCGGCGCCGACCTGTTTGAAGCCACGGGCCAGCATGTCGTCCGGGGTGGCGCCCACCACGACCCAGTCCCGGTCTTTGACCTCAATGCCCAGCAGTTCGTCCCGGACCGCGCCGCCGACGAGATAGGTTTGCATAGGGATGACGAGCCTCTGATTGACGATTCTGTCGGGATTATCCGGTGCGACCGGTCATCAGGCAAACCGCGCCCTGCGGATGGGCGCAAAAAAGCCCGCGTGACCGGGGTCAGGCGGGCTCGCTTCTGGCAAGTGCTTAGAAGGCGGTGCCAAGCTCCAGGGCGGCGCCGACGTCGGCGTCGCTGTACAGCGCGCCCAGATCCAGGCGCACGCCCATCAGGTTGAGGCCGAGGCCGGCGGTGTACTGGGTTTTCTCTTCAATGCCGGCGTTGTCGTCGTTGCTGGCCAGGTTGTGCCGCACTCCCACCCGCAGCTGGGCATAGCGGAAGGCATCGAACTCGGCGCCGATGGCGGCCCACTGGGTGTCGTCTTCAAAGCCGAAGGCCTCTTTTTCGGTCAGCTCGACTTCGGCGGTGACCACGTGGAAGTTGCCTTTGTGGGCGACGCCAACCGTGACCATCGGGTCCAGTTTCAGCGTGCGCTGTTGCTCGACCGCCGGCTGGCTGCGGGCGGAATCCAGTTCCATCGGAATCAGGTTCCGGGCCGACGCGGCCAGAGTCCACTGCTGGTGGTCGCCGAAGCTGTAGGCGGCGCCGAGGTCCAGGTTGAAACCGCTTTTTTCGGTTTCGTAGTCGCTGTTGTCGAAGTCGTCTTCGTCAAAGTCGTCGACGGTCGCGGTGTACTGGAAGGTGTGCAGACTGACGTATTTGGGTGAAATGCCCAGTTGCAGGTGCTGGCCGTTGGCAAGCTCCAGATCGCGGGCGAAACTGATGCCGAACTCGGCGACCGAGGCGGCCAGAACCTTACCCCGGGATTCCAGGTTGTCGGTGGCGCCAGGGGTGAGAATGCCGTTTTCGATATCCTGCAGAAGGGCGTCGTCGTCCTCGTCGTATTCGCCCCGGGCGGTGGCGGTCAGGGTGCCGTCGGCAAACACACCCACCGACAGGCGCTTACCGGGGAACGCCAGCGCGACCCCCAGCCCGGCGTTGGCGCGCACGGTGTCCCGGTCAAAGGCCTGAAGCTGATCGCGCAGTTCGCCGGCCCGGGCCTGGGCGTCAGCCACATTGTTGGCGTTGATGGCGCGGTCCAGATTGTCGATGGTGTCCTGGATGTCGTCGACCTGATCGCCGACTTCTTCCTCATCGGCGGCGCGGACGTGGACGGAGGGGAACATCAGGCCAAAATCGTCGGCCCAGTCGTGGTGCTTGCCGGCCATCAGCGCCGGATTCACCGACGGTGCGGCCGAAGGGTGGGCAACGGCGACCCCGGTGCCGCCCATGGCGAAGGCCCGGGCGGAGTGAAACGGTTGGGGCGCGGCCAGAACCGACGTTGTCGTGGCACTGAGACCGATGGCAATCGCGAGACGGGTCAGACGGTGTGTGCTCATGCGGATACCTTTCGTGCAAACTGGGCAAAATGGTTGCCAATGTTGATGACCTGTAGAAAGGGTAATGGAGCGGTGCGGCCGGTACACGACCCAAGGGGTAACAGTTTGTTTTTGATCTGTAATCGGAGGCATTTTTTTGCCGCTTCCGAGTGATCGATGCGGCGCTGTTGGTTTGGTTTCATTGCAGATCAGGCGCTTGGCGCAGTTGGCGCGATTTTTTCATGGAACTGGCAAAGCGCGATTTCCGGAGAGTTTACATGACCTTTCGCCGATTTCTGATTGCCGCACTGATCCTGATCCTGGCCGGTTGTGCCCCCGTCGGTGGTCATCAGCAGAGCCAGGAGGCCCGGCTGGTGGACGACCTGGAACCCATCACCGTCCGGGTGAGTGGTTTTGGCACCTACGAGAACGTCAGCGCGGACCGCCTGAATACCCGCAAGCGGTTGCTGGCCCGTCGGGCGTCGCAACTCGATGCCTACCGCAATCTGGCGGAACGGGTCTATGGCACCGTGATCTACGGCAGCTCCACGGTGAACGATTTCGTCCTCAAGAGCGACGCCTTCCGCACCTACGTTGACAGCTATATCCGCGGGGCCAAAACCGTGGCGGTCAACGAGCACAGCGATGGCGTGATCGAGACCGTGATGGAACTCAGGCTGGAGCCTCGGTTCCGGGCCTGTGTGGCCCGCGTCGACGATGATCAGGTGCGCGATTTGTGCCCGATTCCCATGCCTATGCGCAATGACGCGGTGGGCGATGTCGAGAGCCGCAACGTCGGTACGCTCTACTATCGGGAGTGACTATGAACCACTGGCTTGCAAAAGGGCTCCTGCTCTGCTGGCTGTTGGCTGGCAGCACCGGCGTGTCGGCCCTTGTGCTGGAGGGCGTGGGCCACGCCACCATCCACAACGGCGATCTTGAGCGGGCACGGGCCGAGGCCCGCCAGGCCGCGCTGCGGGATCTGGCGTTGCAGTACGAGGCCAGGGTCAGTACCCGGGACACGATGGAAAACGGCGTATTGACCCAGTCCCGGACCGAACTGGCGGCCCATGCCCGGGCCCGGAACGTGCAGGTACTGCATGAGCAGAGAAGCGGCAACCTGCTCCGGCTGACGGTGCGGGCGGATATGTCGGCACAGAATGCCGCCTGCCAGGCGGTGGAGGCCAGCCGGCTGCGCAAGCGGGTGGCGATCACCGGCTTTCCGGTGCTGTATCCCGAGCAGGCCGAGGTGGGCGACCTCGGCGATGCCGGCGAAGTGTTGCCGCAGCAGTTGCAGGCCCGGCTGGCGTCCCGGGGCCAGGTTCAGGTGCTGACCGCCAGTCGCCTCAGCCTGTTTGGCGACCTGGCCAGTGCCCCGACCTGGCAGCAGGGCGACAACCGGCTCAGCAACATCCCGGCGGTGGCCCGTGAGTTGGGCGCCCAGTTCGTGGTCGCCGGGGTGATCCGGGATCTTGGCCTGGCCGATCCGTCGGCCTGGCAGTCCTCGGTGTGGGGCGGCTTCAAGCGCTCAATCGGGGCGGTTGATCAGGGCCGGCGTTTTGTCGCGGATCTGATGATTTTCGACGGCTTCAGTGGCTCACCGGTGTACCAGCAACGGTTCGCCACAGAAGCGGACTGGCGCGCCCCTGCGGGCCGTTCTGCCGGATTTGGCTCGGCCGGGCTTGAGGGCACGGCCTACGGTCAGGCAGTGGCCCAGGTGCTCGACCGCATGGCCTCGGCGATCGATGACGCGCTGGCGTGCCAGCCGTTTATGACCCGCATCAGTCACGTCGACGGGCGGGCCGTCACTCTGGCTTCGGGAGCCACCGCAGGTCTTCGGCCGGGGGATGAATTGCAGGTGTATCGCAGTGCCCGTTATTTCGACCGCCTCGATCAGACCCCGGAACTGCAGGACGCCGGTGTGACGCTGGTGCTCAACAACGTACACCCGGATTTTGCCAGCGGCCAGATGGCCGTGTCCGGCACCATGGTGAATGTGCAGAAGGGCGATCTGGCGATTATCTGGTAGCGGGTTGAACCGGCCCCGGAACGGAGCCGGGTCGCGCTCAGGCCGCCTGGGCTGCGGCGATGTCGCGGATCTTGCCAACCATGGCGCGCAGGCCGTTGCCGCGCGTCGGTGAGATGTGCCGGAACAGGTCCAGGCGTTCAAACAGTTCGTCGATGTCGGTGGTCAGCAGGTCGCGCGGCGTCTTGCCGTTCAGCGCGACCAGAATGATCGCCGCCAGACCGCGGACAATCATGGCGTCGGAATCGATCATCAGATACAGCTTGCCACTGGCTTCGTCGTAGTGGTGAATCAACCAGACCTGGCTCTGGCAGCCGTGCACGTAATTGTCTTCGGTCCGGGCGTCGTCCGGGAAGGCCGGCAACTGCTTGCCCAGATCAATGATGTAGGCGTAACGCTCTTCCCAGTCGTCGAGAAACTCGAAGGCATCGAGCACGTCGTCCAGGGTGGTTTTGGTGCCCAGCGGGTTGTTCAGAAAGTCCTGTTCGCTCGCGGTCATTACAGCATTCCCAGTTCCAGCTTGGCTTCGTCGGTCAGCATGTCGTTGTTCCAGGGCGGATCGAAGGTCAGTTCCACGGTCACCTTGTCGACGTTCGGCACGTGTTCCACCTTGCGTTTGACGTCGTCGGTGATCACCGGGCCCATGCCGCAGCCGGCGGCGGTCAGGGTCATCTTGATGTAGACGTGGTTGCCGTCTTCGGTGCCGTTTTCCACGCGGCACTCATAAATCAGCCCCAGATCGACCACGTTGACCGGAATCTCCGGGTCGTAGCAGTTGCGCAGGGCTTCCCAGACCTGGTTTTCATTGACCGTGCCGTCTTCCGGGGTTTCGAAGCTGCTTTCCATGGGCTGCTTGCCCAGCGCGTCGGCGTCGTGGCCCTCGATGCGCGCCAGGTTGCCGTTGACCGCGACGGTGAAGGTGCCGCCCAGGGACTGGGTGATGGTCACGAAGGTATCCGCCGGAATCATGATTTCGGTGCCGGAGGGCACCAGGCGGGCTTCCACCTCGCGTTTGGTCAGGACCACTTCCCGTTCTTGCATGCCGATTCTGGCCTCGCTGTGTTCTGGTGTATCAGGCGATGGTGAAACTTTCGCCGCAGCCGCATTCCGCGGTCGCATTGGGGTTGCGGAAGCGGAACAGAGAGTTCAGCCCCTCGGTGACAAAGTCGATCTCGATGCCGTTGACCATGGGCAGGTGCTCTTCTTTGACGAACACGTCCACGCCGTCAATGTGGAACACCCGGTCATCGTCGGCAGGGGCGTCGACCCACTGGGTTTCGTACTTGAAACCGGAACAGCCGCTCTTGCGGATGGCCAGGCGAATGCCTTTGGCGTCCGGCTTCTTGTCCAGCTGCTTGCGCACGTGCCGGACCGCGTTCGGGGTCATGGTCACGGTCACGTCGTCGGCCGGAGTGAAAACCTGGGCAGTCATCGTTCCACCTCCATCAGGCAAACAGGCGCTGGATTTTCTGCAGCGCGGCGAAAAGTTGCTCGACCTCGTCCAGCGTATTGTAAAACGCAAAGGAGGCCCGGGCCGTGCCGGGCACTCCGTAAAAGTCCATCAGCGGCATGGCGCAGTGGTGGCCGGTGCGGATCGCAATGCCCTGCTGGTCGAGCAGGGTTCCTATATCACTGGGGTGCAGGCCGGCGATTTTAAAGGACATCACCGGCACTTTTTCCTTGGCGGTGCCGATGAGTTCCATGCCCGGAACGGAGTCGACCAGTTCGTTGGCGCGGGCCAGAAGCGCCCGCTCGGCGGCCTCCATGGCGCTGCGATCCAGGCCGTTGAGGTAGTTCAGCGCGGCGCCAAGGCCGACGGCTTCGGCAATCGCTGGGGTGCCGGCCTCGAATTTGTAGGGCAGCACGTTCCAGGTGGTGCGCTCGAACGACACCCGCTCGATCATTTCGCCGCCGCCCTGGTAGGGCGGCATCTGCTCCAGCAGCTCCGCCCGGCCATACAGCACGCCGATGCCGGTGGGGCCAAAGACCTTGTGCGACGAGAACACGTAGAAATCGCAGCCCAGCGCCTGCACGTCCGGCTGGAAGTGTGGCACCGCCTGGGCGCCGTCCAGCAGCGTCAACACGCCTTGGCTTCGGGCCTGGGCGATCAGCTCGGCGACCGGGTTGACGGTGCCCAGTACGTTGGACACATGGGTGATGGCGAGAATCCGGGTGCGCTCGTTCAGCAGATTGTGGAAAGACTCCAGATCCAGTTCACCCTCGGGCGTCACCGCAATCGGGACCACCCGGGCGCCGGTGCGTTCGGCCACCATCTGCCAGGGCACGATGTTGGCGTGATGTTCCATCCGGCTGACCAGGATTTCGTCACCGGCCTGCAGGCGCGGCGCCAGGCCGTTGGCGACCAGATTGATGGCCTCGGTGGTGCCCCGGGTCCAGATGATTTCCCGGGTACTGTCGGCGTTCAGAAACGCCCGCACGGTTTCCCGGGCGCCTTCGAAAGCGGCGGTGGCCCGGTCGCCCAGGGTGTGGGCGCCCCGGTGCACGTTGGAGTGCATTTCCCGGTAGTACCGATCCATGGCGTCCAGCACGGCGGTGGGCTTCTGCGCCGAGGCGCCATTGTCCAGATACACCAGCGGTTTCCCGTTCACCTGTTGGGCGAGAATGGGAAAGTCCTGGCGCACGGACGCCACGTCAAAGGCCGGGGTGCCGGCGTTGTTGGCCACGGACAGGTCGGTCATACGGGTCACGCCTCCTGGAAGGTCTCGTCAAAAAACTGGTTCAGGCGTGTCTGGGCGGTCTCGCGCACCGCCTGCACCGGAATCTGCTCGACCAGCTCGTTGATGAAGGCCATGGTCAGCAGAACCTTCGCCTCGCGGCGGCCAATGCCCCGGGACACCAGGTAGAACAGGGAGGTTTTGTCGAGCTGGCCGATGGTGGCGCCGTGGGCACATTTTACGTCGTCGGCGTAAATTTCCAGCTCCGGCTTGGTGTCGATCTCTGCTCCGTTAGACAGCAGCAGGTTCTTGTTGTTCATGTCGGCGTTGGATTTCTGAGCATCCTGATGGATGTGAATCCGGCCGTTGAACACGGCGTGGGACTGGTCGGCCGCGATGTTGCGGTAGTTCTCCTCGCTGTTGCAGTGAGCGGCAACATGCTCGATGTTGGTGTGATTGTCGTAGTGCTGTTTGCCCTGCGTCACCACCACACCATTGAGCTTGCACTCCGCGCCTTCGCCTTCCAGCCGGACCTGCAGATCGTGCCGGCGCAGCGGGCCGCCGAAGCCCACGCAGTGGCTCTCGAAGCGGGAGCTGCGTTGCTGGCGCACGCCGGTGGCGCCAATGTGCTGGACGTTCTCGGCTTCCATGGTCAGGCGGATACCGGTGACCTGCGCGCCCTCAGCCAGGCTGAATTCGGTGACGGCGTTGACCATGACCGGCGCGTCGCCGTGGGAAATGTACTCTTCCACCAGGGTGATCTGGCTGTTGGCGCCGGCGTCGACAAAGATGCGCGGAAACGCCGATCCGCTGGCGCCGGCGGTGACTTCGTGCACGATGAACAGCGGCTGTTCCAGCACCGCGCCCGGTTTGAGCCGGATCAGCAGGCCGTCCTCGAAGCGTGCGGCGTTGAGCCGAGCCAGCTGCACGGCCTGATCGTCGAGCGTGGCATCGAGGCGGTCGGCGAGGGCGGCGGCGGTGGCGTCGTCCAGGTCCTGGAAACGCTCAACGGTGATGCCGTCCAGATCGGGGTAGTCGCTGGCCTCCGGGATCATCACACCGTTCAGGAATACCACCCTGTGGCCGGGCACCGCCAGGCTGCTGCCGGTTTTACCCGCCGCCGGCAGCGCACTGGCCAGGGCGTCGGTCAGCTTCAGGTGCTTGCTGGAGTACTTCCAGTTTTCGGTTTTGCGGGTTGGCAGCGGCATGTCCGCGAGTGCGGTACCGCGCCGGCTACGCAGGTCCAGCAGGGGCTGGGGCAGTGCGTGGCTGGCCGGTTGCAGGAACGCGGCGGGAAGCTTAGGCGCTGGTTTCATTCCATAGCCTCCTTAGTTCGCGGCCGTTTCGGCGGTGTCTTCATCCTTGATGCCGAGCCAGCCGTAGCCTTTCTCTTCCAGTTCCAGGGCCAGCTCGCGACCACCGGATTTGATGATTCGGCCGCCGGCCAGCACGTGGACGTAGTCCGGTACAATGTGATTCAGCAGGCGCTGGTAGTGGGTCACCATCAAGATCGCCCGGTCTTCGGAGCGCAGGGCGTTGACGCCATCGGACACCACTTTCAGGGCGTCGATGTCCAGGCCCGAGTCGGTTTCATCGAGAATCGCCAGTTTCGGCTGCAACAGCAGCGCCTGCATGATTTCGTTGCGCTTCTTCTCGCCGCCGGAGAAGCCTTCGTTCACGCCGCGCTTGAGGAACGACGGTTCCAGATCGACCTGCTTGGAGACTTCCTTGGCCAGTTTCATGAACTCGGCCGCGTTCATTTCCTCCTCGCCCCGGTGCTTGCGCATGGCGTTGACGGCGGTGCGCAGGAACTGGAGGTTGCTGACTCCGGGGATCTCGACCGGATACTGGAACGCCAGGAAGATACCCTCGCGGGCCCGCTCTTCGGTTTCCAGATCCAGCAGGTTTTCGCCGTTGAGCAGGACTTCGCCTTCGGTCACCTCGAACGCCTCGTTGCCCGCCAGAACCTGGGACAGGGTGCTTTTGCCGGAGCCGTTCGGGCCCATGATGGCGTGCACTTCGCCAGCTTTGATCTCCAGGTTGATGCCTTTGAGGATCTGTTTGCCCTCAACGGAGGCGTGCAGGTTCTTGATGCTCAGCATGGGTCACATTCTCTCTTCTGTAATTCGGTAAGAATTCGTTTGCCGGACCGGGTCGGGCGTCAGCCAACGGAGCCTTCGAGGCTGACTTCAAGCAGTTTGCCGGCTTCGACGGCAAACTCCATCGGCAGCTCCTTGAACACTTCCTTGCAGAAACCGTTAACGATCATGGACACGGCCTGCTCGGGGTCAATGCCACGCTGGCGACACAGGAACATCTGCTCGTCGCTGACCTTGGAGGTGGTGGCCTCGTGTTCGACGATGGCGGACTGGTTCTGGCTTTCGATGTACGGGAAGGTGTGGGCGCCGCAGCGATCACCGATCAGCAGCGAGTCGCACTGGGTGAAGTTGCGTGCGCCCTCGGCGCCGGGGCCAAATTTCACCAGCCCCCGGTAAGCGTTGGAGCTGCGGCCGGCGGAGATGCCCTTGGAGATGATGGTGCTCCGGGTGTTTTTGCCCAGATGAATCATCTTGGTGCCGGTGTCGGCCTGCTGATAGTTGTGGGTCAGGGCGACGGAGTAGAACTCGCCCACGCTGTTTTCCCCCCGAAGCACGCAGCTAGGGTATTTCCAGGTGATGGCGGAGCCGGTTTCGACCTGGGTCCAGGAGATTTTGGAATTCTTGCCGATGCAGGCGCCGCGCTTGGTGACAAAGTTGTAGATGCCACCCTTGCCGTTTTCGTCGCCCGGGTACCAGTTCTGCACCGTGGAGTACTTGATCTGGGCGTCGTCCAGGGCCACCAGCTCAACCACCGCCGCGTGCAGCTGGTTCTCGTCGCGCATGGGCGCGGTGCAGCCTTCCAGATAGCTGACGTAGCTGCCGGCGTCGGCAATGATCAGGGTGCGTTCAAACTGGCCGGTGTTGGCGGCATTGATGCGGAAGTAGGTGGACAGCTCGAGCGGGCAGCGCACGCCCTTGGGAATATAGACGAAGGAGCCGTCGGAAAAGACCGCGGAATTGAGCGCGGCGAAGTAGTTGTCACCGGCGGGCACGACGCTGCCGAGATACTTCTGCACCAGCTCCGGGTACTTCTGCAGCGCCTCGGAAATCGGGCAGAAGATGACGCCCGCTTCGGCCAGCTGTTCCTTGAAAGTGGTGGCCACCGACACCGAGTCAAACACCGCATCTACGGCGACGCCGGCGAGCTTGGCCCGTTCGTGCAGCGGAATGCCCAGCTTTTCATAGGTGCGCAGCAGCTCCGGATCGACTTCGTCCAGGCTCTGCGGCATGTCTTCTTTTTTCTTCGGCGCCGAGTAGTAGGAAATGGCGTTGTAATCGACCTTGGGGAAGTCGACGTGGGCCCATTCCGGCTCGTCCATTTCCAGCCAGCGACGATAGGCTTTCAGACGCCATTCCAGCATGAACTCCGGTTCCTGCTTGATCTCCGACAGGCGGCGGATAACGTCTTCGTTGAGGCCGGGTTCGAACGTATCGGATTCGATTTCAGTGACGAATCCGTGTTCGTATTCCCGTTTGATCAGCTCTTTCACCTCTTTGTCGGTGGTCGCCATGATCGTCGCTCCGTAATTCTCTCATCTCGGGCTTTGGGCCCCGGGTGTCTCCGCCAGGGGTTGCGGCAACTGGCGGGCGGCTATGTCTGTCTGGGTGTCGTGGCGGTCGCTCGGTCCCTGAGTACGCCCCACAATCGGTTTTTCTGGCTGTCGGATGGTTGCTGGCCCAGTGCCAAAGGTGGGCAGAAAGTGGGCGGCATCCGTTACATCTGGCGAGCGATTATACAATACCAGACTAAATTAGTCAGGTATTAAATCGAGCGTGTAAGGATTATACCTTAATCGGCTTCCGGGGCGCTAAGCGACAGCGCTCAGGCGTCTGTGCCAGCGCGTTTTGAGCCCGAGAATATCGACTAATGGCTAGGCGCCAGTGGTCGATGCCGGTATTCAGGCCCGGTGCTGTTACTCTGAGTTAACAGCACCGTCAGATCACTTTACGCCTCTTGGCCCGATGGTGTCAGGATTCGGGTCAGGTAGCTGTGCGCCAGGGTGTCGGGCATCCGCTCCGGTCGGGGGATGCGGACCACGTGGCCGCTGCCGGGGGCGTACGCCATGGTTTCGCCCTGACGGTTCTCCATGGTGCTGGCGGTGAACCGCAGGTTGCCCGCCGGGGTGATCAGCTCCAGCTGGTCTCCCGGTGCGAACTTGTTCTTCACCGATACGGTCAGCCACTGGCCGTCGTCGTTTTCGATGGTGCCCACCACCTGCTGAGTGCCCAGGAAGGACGTGCCCTGCTCGTAGGTCTGGTATTCCTGCGGTGGGTGCCGGCGCAGGAAGCCCTCGGTGTAGCCCCGGTTGGACAGGGCCTCGAGTTCGTCCATCAGGGCCATGTCGAAGCCCTTGCCCGCCACCGCGTCGTCAATGGCGCG
>JBPEXU010000046.1:0-4790 GCA_052031225.1 Marinobacter sp.
AACAGGTTAGGCCACATTCGCGCCAACCAGCTATTTTGATGCTGACCGTCGACCACCCGGCGGCTTTTAATGCGGATGCCTTTCTGGCGGCACAAAGCCTCGAAATCCTTGAACGTGCACAGGCGAATGTTGGGTGTGTTATACCACTTATACGGCAGCGCCTCGGATTCGGGCATCCGGCCGCTGAGCGCCAGCCCCCAGCGCAGCCGCCAGTGGGCGAAGTTGGGGAAGGTGACGATGCCTTCGCGGCCGACCCGGAGCATTTCATCGAGCACCTTGTCCGGGCGGCGCACGGCCTGCAGGGCCTGGGTCATCAGCACAATGTCGAACATGCCGTCGTCGAAGTTGTCCAGGCCCTGGGTGTCCAGGTTCTGCTCGATCACCGCCACGCCTTTGCTCATGCAGGTGGTGATGTGCTCCGGATTGATCTCCAGGCCGAAACCGGTGGCCTGGCGCTCGCGTTGCAGGAAATCGAGCAGAGTGCCGTCACCGCAACCCAGATCCAGAACGTGGTGGCCGGGTTTGACCCATTGCTGAATGATCTGAAGGTCGGGTCTCATGCGCCTACCTCCCGGGCCACGCGATCCATGTAAGCGGTGAACACATCGGTGTAGCGGGGTGTCGGGATCAGGAACGCGTCGTGTCCCCAGGGGGCGTCGATTTCGGCGTAACTGACTTTCTTCCGGGCGGAGATCATGGCGTTGACCATCTCTTCCGAGCGTTGTGGCGAAAACCGCCAGTCGGTGCTGAACGACAGCACCAGAAATTCGGCCTGCGCCGACTCCAGGGCCTTGGCCAGATCGCCGCCATGCTCGTAGGCCGGGTCGAAATAGTCCAGTGCGCGGGTCATCAGCAGATAGGTGTTGGCGTCGAAGCTCTCGGAGAAACGCTCGCCCTGATAGCGCAGGTAGCTCTCGACCTGAAACTCGGCATCGAAGCCGAACTTGTAGGCTTCCTCGCGCAGCTCACGACCAAATTTTTCGCCCATGGAGGCGTCCGACAGATAGGTGATGTGACCGACCATTCTCGCCAGCATCAGACCCCGGCGGGGCACCGTGTTGTAATCGTAGTAGCGGCCGCCGTGGAACGCCGGGTCGGATGTAATCGCCTGCCGGGCGACCTCGTTGAAGGCGATGTTCTGGGCGGTCAGCCGGGGGGTTGAGGCGATCACCAGGGCATGGCGGACCCGATCCGGGTAGTCGAGGCTCCACTGCAACGCCTGCATGCCGCCGAGCGAGCCGCCGACCACCGCGGCCCAGCGCTCGATGCCGAGCCGGTCGGCCAGCAGGGCCTGGCTACGGACCCAGTCCTGAACGGTGATGACCGGGAAATCCGGGCCGTAGGGCTTGCCGGTTTCGGGGTTGGTGCTGTTGGGGCCGGTGCTGCCGTGGCAGCCGCCCAGGTTGTTCAGCGCCACCACAAAAAACCGATTGGTGTCGATGGGCTTGCCGGGGCCAATGCAACTGTCCCACCAGCCGGGTTTGCGATCGTCCTTGCTGTGGTAGCCGGCGGCATGGTGGTGGCCGCTCAGGGCATGGCAGATCAGTACCGCGTTGCTGGCGTCCCGGTTCAGGGTGCCGTAGGTTTCGACCATCAGGTCGTAACGGTCCAGTGACTGACCACAGGCCAGTTCAATGGGGGTGTCAAAGTGGTATGACTGCGGGGTGACTATCCCGACAGAATCCGCGGGCAGGGAATCGGGCATCGGCGCGACAGGTTCCTGGTTCGTCCATTGGTATCTGGAACTGCGTGGGGGCAGCCATCGACAGCCCAGCAGTTTATAGCCGGGGGGGAATGCCTGCAACCGCCGGCCCGAGCCGGAATGCCGGGGTCAGATGACCCCGGAGATGTTCACCACTTTCTGCTGGATCAGCGTCGGCGCCGGTTTACGAATCTGGCGTTGCATGGCGTCGGCCAGTTCCAGTTGACGGCGCAGGTCGGCGATGGTGTTGTTCAGACGCTCCCGCTCGGCCCGGCTGTCCCGGTCCGTGCGCACCATGTCGCGCAGGCGCCGGATCTGATGCTCCAGCAGCTGCTTCTGCTCCAGGGAGAACTGGATGATCGGCAGCAGCGCCTCGTGGGGCCAGCGTTCGACGTCTTTGCGGACCCGTTCATGCAGGGTGCGGGCCTCGCTGACAATCACGTTGAAAAACCGGCGGACCAGCAGCGACTGTTCGGTCAGCAGGTTTTTCGGGCTGATGCGGAACCGACGGGCTTTCTTGCGCAGCTCGCGCACCGCGATCACGTGCCGGCCCGCGCGCAGGGGAATGGGTTCGAGGTGTCGGGCGCGGGAATCCTCGTTGTAGCGCCGGTAGATCGCGGCCACCATCTTCTCCGCCAGGTGGCCTTCGCTCATCAGGTTGGTGAGGTCGCTCTCCAGCAATTCGAAGAAATGCTCCATGGCGCGGTTCATGCCTGCGGTGGTCCAGCTGTTGGACATCGACGCCCGGACTTTCTCGGCGTGCTGCTCGAAACGCTGTTCGCTGACCAGGCCCTTGAGCATGTCGCCCTGGGATTCCATCAGGCGCCGGCTGGAGCGCAGGGTGATGAGCTTTTTGTAGTAGAAGTCGTAGTCTTGCTGGGCCCGTTCGGCGAGCCTGGCCAGGGCGGCTTTGTCCATGGTAGCGCCGGCGCAGGCTTGCAGTTCCTCCTCCAGCGATTCCAGGCGGGTTTGCATCGCGGCCTGGCTGTTCTGCAGCATCCCCAGCAGATCGTTGATCAGGTTCTGGGTGATCAGCTGCTCTTTGTGCATCAGGATGCGCTGGATGATCAGCTGCTCAAGGTTGCCGATGTTGGAGCGCTCGAACAACTCGGTATCCCGCCGCACACGCGCCAGCAGACCCTGCTTGGCGGACAGCGGAATGACGTCGTGCTGACGGATGCCCAGATGATCGGCGGTGTAGTTGCGGACCCGCTCGATGGCGTCCTGGGTGTGCTTCTCGCCCTGGAGGTCGTCCCACAGCACGTCGATCTTGTTCAGCACCGCGAACCGACCGGCCCGGTGGTCGGCGTGCTCGGTGTCGATGTGGTCCTTCCAGATGGTCATGTCGCTGGCGGTCACGCCGGTGTCCGCGCTGAGCACGAAGATCACCGCGTGCGCCCGTGGCAACATGCTGATGGTCAGCTCCGGTTCGGAGCCCAGGGCGTTCAGGCCCGGGGTATCGAGAATGCGCAGCCCGCGCTCGAACAGCGGGTGACGGATGCTGATCTGGGCGTTGCGCCAGGCCGGCACCAGGACATGGCCGGGGTTGTTGCGATCCTGCTCCAGCATGCTTTCATCAAAGCCGAGATCCCGGGCTTCTTCCGGGGGCACGCTCTTGACCCGGGCGACTTCAGCCAGCACTTCGCGCATCACGTCCGGGTCGCGTTCATCCAACTCGTGCTTGACCCAGCGCTCGGGCTGGCGGCGCAGTTGCTGCAGCGAGAGATCGCCGGTGCGGGTTTCGATCGGCAACAGCAACAGGTAATTCTCGTTGGCACTGCGATCGAAGAACAGCTCGGTCGGGCACATGGTGGTGCGCCCGGCCTGGGATGGCAGCATCCGCTGGCCGTATTCGGAGAAGAAGAGCGCGTTGATCAGCTCGGTTTTGCCACGGGAATACTCGCCAACGAAGGCAATGGTGAGTTCGTCTTCGATCAGCAACTCAAGGCCGTGGCGGATGCGGGTGCTGATATCCTCGGAAAACAGGTTGTTGTCCTGCAACCAAAGACGATATCGGCCGATCTGGCGGATCAGCTCTTTTTTCCAGTTGTGATAAGCCTCTACCTGCTGCGACAGAGTTCCCTGCGGGTTCATTGGAATTTCCTTCTGCGCGACTTCCCGGTACCACCGAGCCCGCAGCCCGGTCCGGGCGCGGCCTACAGCAGATTAATTTGCGGTAATACTATCCTGTCTTCTGAATGTTTGCGTGCGGTCAAGTCACAGTCTGCCTGCGCAAACGATGGAATGCCACAAAAAAAGCCGAAAAATCAACTGGTTGATCTTTCGGCTTGGGATTGATCGAATTCGTCGCGCTTTGTAACCGAATGTATATTTGAGAACCGGGTTACATTCCAAGGCCAATGGCGCCGAGTCCGGCGGACAGCTTCATGTGGTCGATGACCACGGAAATCACGTTCAGGATCAGGAACACGATGATCGGCGACAGATCGAGCCCGCCCATCGACGGCATCAGACTGCGGACCGGGCGCATCACCGGTTCGGTGATCTGCGCCACCAGCTGAATGGCAGGGTGCCCGCTGCCCGGGGCAATCCAGCTCACCACCACCACCGCGATGACCGACCAGAAATAAATGGTGACGATCAGATCCAGTACGTTCAACACGGCCCAGACCAGGAGCGTGACTGGATTGATGCCCGGGATGCCGCTATTGAGCAGAACCAGGATCAGGAAAAAAGTGATGGCCTGGATCAGCACCGCCAGAACCAGCGATGCGCCGTCGATGCCGCCCCAGCCGGGAATCAGCCGGCGCAGCGGCCGCAGCAGGGGGTTGGTGGCTTTGACCACGAACTGGGAGATCGGGTTGTAGAAGTCGGCCCGGGCAAGCTGCAGCAGAAACCGCAGCAGCACGATGGTCATGTAGAACGTGGAGGCGATCAGAAGAATGGTGATCAGAATGTCTGCCAGCATGAAGCTGTGTCTCCGTTGTCAGTTACTGTTTGCGTGCCAGTTCTTCGGCCATTTCCTCTGAGCGCCGGAACGCCGCATCGAACGCGTTCTTGACCAGATCCCGCAAGCCGCCGTCCTCAAACGCCTGGATGGCGCGCTCGGTGGTGCCTCCGGGCGACA
>JBPEXU010000460.1:0-3593 GCA_052031225.1 Marinobacter sp.
TGTGCTGGAGGTTTTTCTCCACGTCGATGCCCAGAGAGATGACGCCGGCGGGCCGCCCGTCGCGGAACGGGCCGACGGGCTGGCTGACGGTCACCTGAAAGCGGGACGTTGAGGCGTCGTAGTGAATGGGCGACACGTACAGCGCCGGGGCCGCGCCTCCGGGCGTGTTCCAGATACCTTGGAATTTGGGCTCATCCCCCTGCCAGTAGTCGGAGGTGAGCCGGCTCATGGCGACGACGGTGCCATGGGGGTTCATAAGGATGGCTTCGGTGACCAGGCCGTTCTGGGTGTTTACCCAGGCGTGCAGGGCGCGTGAGGCGGGCAGGCGCAGTATGTCGTCCGCCAGCTCGATGGTCCGGTGTGGCGCGTTTGCCTGCCAGTGGCGGTCGATGCGCAGGATCTCCGACAACCGGACGACCTGCGGCCCCTCCCGGATGCCTTTTTGCAGATCGACACGGGCGTCCAGGTCCGCCATCAGTTGGATGCCCAGGCTCCGGACGGTGGCTACCTCGGTGTCCGACAACGCAATGTTGTGTTCCATACAGCCGGGCAGTACCCGATTGAAAATGCTTAAAAACTCCGGATGCTGCAGGGTGAACCGTTCGCTCACGTACATATGCAGGGGGGCGTAGCGCAGAAAACGGCTGTACAGCGGAGACGACAGATCCGGCCCCTGCGGGTTCAGTGAATGCATCACCCGCTGGTCCATCAGCGCGGCGTCGATGCGTTGGAGCTGGAGCAGGGCCACCAGTTGCTGTTGCGACCGGACGCTCAGGAACACCGGGTAGTGGTTGGCCCTGAGCCAGGCTTCTTCGTTGCTGCCGCTGACGACGCCAATCCGGGCGTCGCTGAGGTTCACCGTCGGCGTGGCGGCAAAAAAGTACCATTTTTCGAGCGCGACCGGATGACTCCGCACGGCCTCGGTGTCCAGTTGCGTGGAGGCTCCCACGGCAAAGTACCCGTCCACCTCGCTGCGTTTTAAAGCGTGCAACGCCCGGTTTGGCGGCGCCAGGCGCACCCGCGCCTGCCAGCCCGCCTCGTTACAGGCGCACAGCACCGCATCGACGGTTTCGCCGTCCACCCGGTGGTTGTGAGGTGTCGCCGGAACGGCCGCCTGATACGGCGGCGCTTCGAAGGTGTAGAGATCGATGGTCGGAGTTTGCGCAAGCGCCACCGGCGCGGCCAGAAACCAAACAGCGATGGGCAGTAGCTGACGAATAATCATAAAGTTCTTCTGCATCCATGCTTTGGGGCTGAGGGTTTTTTCAGCCTAGCAGGCTGCGCGGCAAAATGCTCAGACGGCTTTGGACTGGGGCGCGGGGTTTATATTCCCGATGCCGGTTTTCCGGATCAGAGCTGTTCCAGATTTTCCAGCAGCCACTCGGCCCGTTGCCGCAGGGCCTGGCGCTTCTCCGGCGCCTGCCGGTCCCAGTTGCGGTACATCATGGTCATGCGCGGATTGTCGGCGAAATGCTCGCGATGCCGATCGATAAAATGCCAGTACAGGGCGTTAAACGGGCAGGCGTCGTCGTCGGTGGCCTTGGTCACCCGGTACTGGCAGTGGCGGCAGTGATCGGACATGCGCTGGATGTACTTGCCGCTGGCGGCGTAGGGCTTGGAGCCCAGGTAGCCACCGTCGGCGTGCATCACCATGCCCAGGACATTGGGCAGCTCCACCCAGTCGTAGGCGTCGGCATACACCGCCAGATACCAGTCGCAGATGTCCTCCGGGCGAATACCGGCCAGCAGCGCGAAGTTACCCGTCACCATCAGCCGTTGGATGTGGTGGGCATAGGCGTTGCGCCGGGTGGCGTCGATGGCCTTGTGCAGACAGCGCATACCGGTTTCGCCGGTCCAGTAGAACCAGGGCAGCGGGCGCTGGTTGCCCAGCCCGTTCTGTTGCGCATAGCCCGGCATGTGCAGCCAGTAGATGCCCCGGACGTACTCGCGCCAGCCGAGGATCTGGCGGATAAACCCTTCAACCGCGTTGATCGGCGCCCGCCCCGCGTACCATGCCTGCTCGGCCGCCTCGCAGACCGACAGCGGGTCGAGCAGGCCGCAATTGAGGTAGGGCGAAAGCACGGAGTGGAACAGCCAGTCCTCGGATTCGGCCATGGCGTCCTGATAGTCGCCGAAGCAGGGCAGGGCGAAGTCGATGAAGTGCGACAACGCGGCCTCGGCGTCGTCGGCGGTGACCGCGAAGTGAAAGTCGTCGGTGGTGCCGAAATGGTCTTTGAAGTGGGTCTCGACCAGGGCGATGACGTCGCGGGTGATGGCGTCCGGCTCGACGCGGAACGGTGCCGGGGCCGGGGGCTTGCCGGTCCACTTCTTCCGGTTGTCGGCGTCGAAGTTCCACTGACCGCCCTCGGGTTCGCCCTCCGGAGTCATCAAAATTCCGGTTTTTCGGCGCATTTCCCGGTAGAAGAACTCCATTCGCAGCTGTTTGCGGCCTTTGGCCCAGTCGGCAAATTCTTGTTTGCTGGCGAGAAAACGGGTGTCCGGGCGAATCTCCACCGGCACCTTCAGGCGCTGGTGCCACTGGCGGATCTGGCGGTGCAGCCGCCACTCACCGCACTCGGTGGTGACCACGCGTTCGGCGCCGGTGGCCTGCAGTTGCGCCGCCACCACCGCCTCGAGCGACTGCTGCGGGTTGTCCGGATGATAGGCCTGGTAGTGCACCCGCCAGCCGTCGGCCCGCAGGCATTCGGCAAAGTGGCGCATGGCACTGAACAGCAGCACCAGTTTTTTCTTGTGATGGTTGGTGTAGCTGGCTTCGTCATGGACTTCCGCCATCACGATGTGGTCGTTGGCCGGGTCGGCGCCGTCGAGCGCGCTGATGTCCGGGCTGAGCTGATCGCCGAGGATCAGAATAAGACTGGCCATGGTGTGCTCCGTACGCGGGCTATTCCTCCAAGTGGGTAGCCAGAATACGCCAAGGGCATGAGGGTGGTTCAGATTGCGGGATGCTAGACTCAATTCCGATACAACTGACCCGCATCAAACGATCGGGGAGCGGTTTTGGCGATAATGGCCGCGCCTTCCGGTTGACCCGATTCATTCCGACGTTTTTAGAGTGTGTACTATGGCTTTTGAGACTGCCTCTGCGGCGCCCACTTCCACGGACTTGTCGGCCTCCCGCGTGCCGGCTTCCGAGCTGCCGGCGTTCCTCTGGGACGATGCCCTGATTCGGCGCTACGACCTGAGCGGGCCGCGCTACACCTCCTATCCGACCGCGGTCGAGTTCGTGCCCGAGTTCAGCGTCGAAGACATGGTCCGGGCGGCGGGCCGGAGCAAGGCCAGTGGCCGCCCGTTGTCGCTGTACACCCACCTGCCGTTCTGCGCGCACCTGTGTTACTACTGCGCCTGCAACAAGGTGATCACCAAAAAGCGCGACAAGGCCATGCCTTATGTCGAGCGCCTGCTGAAAGAGGCGGCCATACAGGCCAAACTGTTTGGCGCCGGGCGACCGGTTCAGCAGCTGCACTGGGGCGGCGGCACACCGACGTTCCTGCCCCGGGATGTGATGCGGCATCTGATGGCGGGCTACGCCGAGCTGTTTCATCTGCAAACCGACGACGAGCGGGACTACAGCG